>JBAZXE010000011.1:0-11651 GCA_041659985.1 Thermoplasmatota archaeon
ACCTCGACTCGGCGGTGCCTAGGCGAGGCACCCAACCTAACCTGCTGTTTTCTCTATCGTCTAAGGACGGCACCGTTTAGTCGCGTTCGTCCCGGTCCACCGTTGCCCTACGGGGACACGATTCATATGCAACGTCAAACCCAAACCATGGTCGCCTGTTCGGCCATCGCGGCCCTACTTTTCGCCGGCTGCACCGGATCAACGGACCTCGGTGCGGACGCCGCACCTGGTGATTCCATTGACAACGGGTGCGTGACCGGAGGCGGCATCGCCACGTTCAGCCAAGCCGGCAGCTCCACGGTGCTCCCCATCGCGGAAGCCTGGGCCGAAGAGTTCGGCACCTGCATCGGCGCCAATCTGGTGGTGGCCGGCGGGGGTTCCAGTAGCGGCCTTGCCAGGTTCTGCCGCGGCGAGATTGACATCGCCGACGCGTCCCGCCCAATCAAGCAGAGCGAAATCGACACCTGCGAGGCGGCTGGTCTTGACCCAGTCGAGTTCACCGTCGCTATCGATGGGCTTTCCGTCGTCGTTTCGAAGTCGAATGCCTTCGTCCAATGCCTAACGGTCGACCAACTCCATGACATCTGGACCGCCAAGACGACCGACCAGGCCAACAAGTGGAGCGACATTAACCCCGCCTGGCCCGACGAGTCGATCCTCCTCTTCGGTCCCGGCACCGACTCGGGGACATTTGACTACTTCAAGGAAGTCATCATCCACCCCTTCGACGGCAGCAGCGCTTCGACGCGCAGCGACTTCACGCCAAGCGAGGACGACAACGTCCTGGTGCAAGGTGTCGCCTCAAGCAAGTACGCCCTCGGCTACTTCGGACTGGCTTACTACGCGGAAAACAAGGACAAGCTCAACGTCGTCAAGATTGATGACGGAAAGGGCAACGGCTGCGTCGAACCCACGCCGGCCAACGTCGAAGCCGGGACCTACAGCCCGTTGGCTCGCCCGATCTTCATGTACACCGACGGCCAGCCCACAGGCACCCTCAAGCTCTACTTCGAGCGCGGATTCTCTGACGAAGGCCAGGCCATGGTCGAGGAAGTCGGCTACATCAGGCTACCCGCCGCCAAGCTGGTTGAAATGCAAGCGAAGCTCGCCTAAGGACTGGTTCCAATTTCCTCCTCCCCCTCCTCCGTTCTCCAGTCCCCCGAAATCGCTATCTCGCAAGTCGTATTCAAGTGCCAACGCGATGATGTCCGCCTAACGCCGGCGCCGGCTGATGACGTCTACCTCTCAACAGGCGCATGGAAGGTGGCACCGTGGACTGGAAACCCATCGCATACTTTGGACTTGGAAGCGCCCTCGGCGGCATCGCCCGATACCTCGTGGCGGTCTAAACGACGAGGCGGGGGACTACCCCATCGGAACCCTCGCCGTCAACGTCGCGGGCTGCTTCCTCATCGGCATCCTCCTCTTCGGAGGGCTCAGCGGACAATGGCGAACGCACCCGCTCCGCATTAACAATGGCCTTGGAGCCAAACGACGGCCCGGCTTTTCGGGGCGTGAGAGTCATCGCTGGCCGGCCGCGCCGGTCGTGCGACTCGGCGAGCCTTGTCCTATTCGGCGACCGGTGTCCTGAAACCCAACTATAGGCTGGCTGCCAGTGAACGACTGCCGGAATCATCCGGATGTGACCTATGAACCTACGAACCACTTGGCCGGCCCTCATGCTGCTGGTCGGTTTGGTCGTGGGCGGCGGATACGCCGTCCTTGCCCAGACCGGCCCCGACAGCGCGGGAGCCTGCACTGACGCCAACGCCAACGAACCCGGCCACCAGGACGCTGACGAGTCCGGCGACGCCGCCGAGACCGCTGAAGGAGCCGAAGACGGACCCGACCAGGGCCCCGACGCCGACCCCAACGAACCCGGACACCAAGACGCTGACGACTCCGACGACAAGGACGACAGCGACTGCGGTGAAAGCGACGCCTCCGACGACGAAGACGACGCAAAGGCCGAGTAGACACGCCGCCGGTTTACCCCTTTTCCCAAAACCACCGCCAAGTTGGAGCTCCACAAATGCGCCACAAATTTCTCGTTCAGACTCCTGGCGGTGGTTAAATGGAAATTGGACTCGAGGCAGCTGCGCAGGAACCTTTCGCAATCGATGCTCGCGGTCTCACGAAACACTACGGAGCCGTTCCTGCCGTCACGAATCTCCATGTGCAAGTAAGGCGTGGCGCTATCTTCGGTTTTCTTGGGCACAATGGCGCCGGAAAAACAACCACCGTCAACATGCTCACTACGCTGCTCTCGGCGACAAGCGGGAGCGCGCGAGTGGCAGGCTTCGACATTGCCACCGAACACTTGGAGGTCCGCAAGCGAATCGGGTACCTCCCCGAGAACCTTCAGATGTACGAGTCGCTGACCGCCTATGAGAACCTCGACTACCTCGCACGGCTCTCCGGACTCAAAGCCCCCAAAACTCGTATCCTTGAGGTCCTGAAGTTCCTGGACGCCACGTCCTTTAAGGACAAGAAAATGGGCAAATGCTCCAAAGGGATGCGACAGAAAATTGGGATCGCCCAAGCCATCCTGCACCGACCCGAGGTCTTGTTCTTGGACGAGCCGACATCCGGATTGGATCCATTCGGCGTGAAGCAACTACGTGACACCATCATCGACCTGAACAAGGCAACCGGGATGACGATTTTCATGAATACGCATCTCCTCTCGGAGGTCGCCCAGACCTGTTCGCAGCTTGGTGTCCTGAGCCATGGGCGACTCATCTACACTGACTCCTTGACCAACACGCTGAAGCGGTTCAAAGACGAGGAATCGCTGGAAGAAATCTACCTCTCGATTCACGCCACGAAGGGCTGAATGCACGTCCGCGCAATCGCACGGCACGAACTCATCGCCCTCACGCGAGAACGGACCGCCATCCTGTTGTTCGCCATCCTCTTCGCGATGACCATTGCAGCGGCCTACATCGGCTGGTCGTCCCACCACATCATCCAGCAAGTCTACGACGCCTCCGCGGAGATGCTTCGTGCACAGGGCCGTCCCGTCCCATCGCCGCCATCCACCGACACATCGTCCCTCTCCATTCTTCAGAACCTCGTCGTCTACCTCGTCCTCATTGGGGCCTTGCTGGCCATCAGCCTAGGGCATGCAGTGGGCATGCGGGAGCGCAGGGCGGGGATGATCCGCATCCTCTTTTCGCGGCCTGTCACCAAGGCCGATTACCTCCTTGGAAAATCGCTTGGTTTGCTCTTTGTCCTATCGCTTGCCATGCTGGTCGTGGTCGGCGTGAGCCTAGCCTCCGTGGCCCTTTTTGCGACCCCGACTTTGGTGGACATCGGCGCCTTGCTGATTCTGGTCGGAGTGTCCCTCGTCTACTTGCTAGGATTCGCCCTAGCGGGACTTGCGGCCGGCCTCGTCGTGGACGATGACGCGGTTGCTCTTCTGGTTCCCGTCATCCTGTGGCTCACGCTCACCTTTGCCTTGCCAGAATTCGCCTCCTCAATCCATCCGACGGCCTCCCTCAATCCGGTTGCTAGCACCAATCCGTCCGATGGCGGCACTCTTCGAATGCTAGGCAACCTCGTGGGGCCGTTTTCCATCACCGAACACTACAAGGAGGCCTGCAACGCCCTGCTGAACGCCCAGACGACTCCTGGCGGTATTTTCGGCGCGCTTCGTCCCCAAGCCTTCAACCTCGCGTCACTGGTCGTGTGGCTAGCCGCTTGCTTCGCCGCCTGCGGCCTAGCCGCCAAGCGACTGCAACCGGCGTCGGGAGACCTGCATGCATAACGTGGTTCTCCTGGCATCCAAGGAGTATCGAGACGCGTTGCGCAGCCGCCTCTTTCTTGTGCTGCTGGTCCTGTTCCTCGGCCTGACGGCTACGTCCGTCTTTGTCGCTTCATCCGTTTTCCAGGGACAACTGCAGGAATACCAAGCGGCCGCCGAAACCCTGCGTCAGCTGGGCAAGCAACCGACCGAGCCGGCACCGCAACTCTACCCGCTGACCATGCTGCGCGGGACCATCGAGTACCTTGAGATCATCGGAGCCATCCTGGGCATCGTGCTCGGCTGGTTCAGCGTGGCCAAAGAGAAGAACCAGAAGACCCTGCAACTCATTCTGACCCGACCCGTCGAACGCGCAGACATTGTGACGGGAAAACTACTGGGCAACGCGTCCTTGCTTCTCTCCGCGTTGTTTGTGGCCGGAGCAATCCTCGGGGCCGGCGCGTGGCTGTTTGCCGGCGTCGGCCTGACGGTTGGAGAAGGAGCAAAACTGTTGGCAATTCTGGCGGCGTCTCTCTTGTACATTCTGCCGTTCTACTTCCTGGCCTCGTTCCTTTCCTTGCGGATGAAGTCCTTGTCGCAGAGCCTTATGATCTGTTTTGCAGCCTGGCTGGTCATCGTCCTGGTGATTCCACAAATCGGTGACACCCTTGACCCGGACAATCAGGTCCCCGGGGGCTTCTTCAAGAGTTTAGACCTGAACAAGACGCAAGAAAAACAGGTCATGGGCAACTTCAGCGGCTATGAGCGCACGCGCAACGCGATCGAAGAAACGTCCGTGGCCAAACACTACGAGCGGTTGAGCTTCGCCGTCCTGGGCATCAAGAAAGAATTCAATGGCCAGCCGTTAGGACCCGTCCTGGTGGCAAAGGCGCGGGATATCGCATGGATTGCGAGTTTCGCGCTCCTCGGCGCTTGGGCGAATTACGCGGCCGTGCAGAAAAAAGACGCTTTGATTGGTGATTCAACATGAAACTACGATTTGCATTGCTTGTATTCGTCCTAACGACGCTGATTGCCGGGTGCACCCAGACCCAACCCCCCGCTGGCGCGGACGGAACCTTGGACACGGACGGCGACGGCATCCCAGGCGCAGCCGAGAAGGCTTTGGGGACGAACCCGAACTCTTCTGATACCGACGGCGACGGCATCGACGACAAGCAAGACCCCGCTCCGTCGTTTGCGCAGAAGCCGCAAGCCTCTGTTGGCCCGAACACCTTCCAGGTCACGGGAGCCATTGTGGAAAACAACGTTGGCGCCGACGGCAAAGACACGGCTGACCACTTGGAAATCATGTTGAAGAGCAGTTCCACGAGCGCCACCTCCGATTTCATCGCCTACTACACGGTTCGAGACGCGGCGGCGAACCGCACGGAGGCGTACATCGTTTTTTTGACGGGCTTTGTGCTACTTCCCGGGCAATCGCAATCGATCCACATTGACCTGGTCAGCGCAAGCAATCATTTTGGCGCGAACCCGAACGGCCTGTTCTACACTTCCACTGAGGCCCTTCAAATCAGCGTCTTCGTGGACGCCGCAGGATTCGCTGAGCAGACTGCCACAGTGGCGAAAGATGCCGGCGGAGCTGAGGGGCCCGAATAGGCTGTATTCCGCGTCGCACCAGGCGCGAAACCGAGTTATCGGGAAGCCTGCCTCTGGTGCGGGAAGCCATTCGGCGAACGGCGTCCTGAAAGAAAGGTATAGGTTCGGCGTCTTCAAACGGAAGGACACTGGTTCGGGCGGTTGGCGCCAACGAGAGTGTCTTCTAGGGACCATCAATTCACAGCGTGGACCATGCCATCCCTCGAATTCCAGGACGTTTTTCGGCTGCTGGTTCCGCTGCTTGCGGCCGGCATGCTGTTCTTTGCGGCCCAGGCATACAAGCGGGCGCGGACGACGCGCCTCCTGCTCTTCGCCGCTGCGTTCGCCATTTTTTTCGTCAAGAGCCTGTTCATCGGCACGGAACTGCTCTTCCCGGAGCAAGGGGACTTCCTAGAGGCAATGTCCGTCGTGGCCGACTGCATCATTCTGCTCCTGTTCTTTCTCAGCATGACGCGGGATTGACGTGACCGGCGCCTTGGACCTCGAGACCCGGCGGAGGATCTATCAGCACCTGCTAGGGCACCCCGGACAGTACCTGCGGGAGCTGCAACGCCAGTTCGCGATGTCCATGGGCACCCTGGAATACCATTTGGAGCAACTTCGAGCCGCCAACTTGGTGAGCGTCGTGCAGGAAGGGAACAAACGATTCTTCCCGACACGCATGGATGCGCAGGACAAGCGACGGATGGCCTTCCTTCGCCAACGGATTCCACGCCACATCCTGATCTGGCTCATCGAGCACGGGGAATCCCCCAAGGTGGAAATCCTGGCGGGTCTAGACTTGGCCCCAAGCACCGCAAACTACCATTTGCAGCACCTCGTGGACGCGGGCCTACTGACGGTGGCTCGAGATGGCCGGGATGCATTGTACAAGCTTCTCGACCCGGAAGCAGTGACGCGCTTGGCGGTCGCCTACAGGAGTAGCATCATGGACCGCATGATTGATCGTCTCGTGGAGGGCGCAGATGGCATGCGCTGACCAGGACGCCCTAGAACTCTGGACCCTCCATCGAGGCGAGCCGCTTTGAGCCCCCTGCCCTGGCTCCAGGTGGCCTTCGCAATCCTGGTGATGCTGGCGTTGGGCGGCCTTTGCTACGCGAGTTGGCGCCTCGGACCGGGCCAGCAAAGGCAGCAGTGGTTCATCGGCGGCAGCCTCGGCGCCTTCCTCTTCATAGCGGTGTCGATGATGGTCGTCACCAACGAAGGTATCGCGGAGTGGGACGGGCAAATCACGCAATGGGCCGATGCCATCGTTCCGGACAAGTTAGCGACGTTCTTCGTCGGGGTTGGGGTGGCGGGCAGTACGCTGGTCCTTGCCCCCTTGATTGGCACAGGGGCCAGCATCCTCTGGTGGAAGGGACAGCGCCAGCAGGCGCTCCAGCTCCTGACGTGCACAATCTTGACCTCGCTCATGATCCCCCTCATGAAGATCGTCTTTGCGAGGGAACGCCCCGAACTGGCCATCGTCCACATCACGGGGTTGAGTTTTCCTAGCGGGCACACCGCAGCAGCAGCCGCCTTGGCGGCTTGGCTAGTCCACTTCAGCGATGTGCTTGCCAAACGTCGACTGGTAGCCATTTCCCTCGTCGCGGCGGCTTTCCTATGGCTTGCACTCGTCGCAATCAGCCGCCTTGGCTTGCGGGTACACTATCTCTCGGACGTCTTGGGTGGTGCCGGTCTTGGCATCGCCGTTGCTGGATTCACCTTGGCGGCATCGTGGCCCAACGTCGCTTCTAAGGTGACTAAACCCACGCATGGAGAACGAGAATAATCAGTGAAGGCCATTCGGCCACCGGCGTCCCAAAACCGTAAACAGCGCCCGCGCAGTGCTCTGCAGCAAATGCCAACTCAAGTCCTTGAGGCACGTCGCCTCCTCATGAAGTATGGCGACCGCGTCGCCGTGCAGGACCTCTCATTCCGGCTGCATGCCGGCGAGATCCTTGGTTTTCTTGGTCCGAACGGGGCGGGCAAGACGACGGCCATCCGCATGCTGACCACAATCCTCGAACCAACGGATGGGTCGTTCTCCGTCGGGGACATCAATGACGATGAGCCTGCGAAGATTCGTCGGCGAATCGGCGTGCTGCCAGAAAGCCATGGTTTCCCATCGCACCTGACTGCCCTTGAGTACCTCACGTACCAGGCCCGGTTCTTCGACGTTCCACGCCGGGAGGCCGCGGAAAAGGCCACGAACCTCCTCGACGAGGTTGGATTGGGCTCACGCAAGCGTTCCTTGATCAGCTCATTCAGCCGGGGAATGCGGCAACGACTGGGAATCGCCCGCGCTCTTGTCAACGACCCCGCAGTCGTCTTCCTCGACGAGCCAACCCTCGGACTCGATCCGCGCGGACAAGAGGAACTGATGGACCTCATCCGCTGGATGGCACGCGAGAAAGGCGCCGGCGTCATCGTCTGCAGCCACCTCCTTGATGAAATCGAGCAGAACTGTGATTCCATCATCATCCTGCGCGAAGGCCGCGTCATTGCCAACGGGCCCGTCGCCGACGTCGTGGGCCGCTCCAGGCAGGCCATCCGGGTTCGCGTCGCCCCAGAGCACCTTGAAGGAGCCGTCAAGATCCTTAGACCCAAGCTTCCCCAAGCTGAGATCCAAAGAGGTCCGCGGGACGATGGCTGGATCCACGTCCGTGCCGAGGCCAATGATAACGCTGCGGATTCAAACACGGCCATCCTCCAGGCCCTTCTGGCGGCAAGAATCCCGGTCCTGGGCTTCGAGTCGGGGACAGGTCGCCTCCACGAGGCCTTCCTGCAATTGACGGAGGCATCGGCATGAGCGCTTGGCGCACGATGGCCTCGCAGGAACTGCGAATCCTTTGGTTGGGCGGGCGAGCCCCTCTCTTGTTGACGCTGTTCGCCGTCGCCTTCTCGGCCCTGGCGTTCCTGTTTGCGACCAACAAGGAATTGAGCCTGATTCCGCCGCGCGAGACCCTGTACCTGCTAAGCAGCTCAAGCATCGCCGTCGGCCTTCTAGTGTCCCTCATCCTTGGCGCAGACAGCGTCAGCGGAGAACGGGACCGCGGAAGTCTCGAAGCCCTGCTTTTGACCCCAGCAAATCGCCGGGACCTCGTCCTTGGCAAGTACCTCGCCGCGCTCAGCCCGTGGCCCGCAATCCTCGTGCTGCTGGCCCCATTCCTGTACCAATTGTCGCCCAACCTCGATTCATTCATTGAGGCAATGATGTGGACAGTCATCATGGGGACCATCGTTGTGGCGGGGTTCACGGCATTCGGGGTCCTGGTCAGCATTCGTGCCGGGAGCAACAAGACCAGCCTTGGAATCGCGCTCGTGACCTTCCTGCTTTTCATGATTCCAACGCAACTACCCGGCACCGCCCAGACGGGAGGCCTTGGGCTCATCATGAAGAAAATGAACCCCCTCGAGTCGGCGGCGCATTTTCTGGAGAAGATGCTGGTCAACAACCGCACGCCCGGTGAAATGGCGGTGTTCCTTCTGGCACCCGTGCTCTTCCTCGTAGTTTGCTTGGCCATCCTCACGTGGCAACGGAATCCGACGCTCAAATTGCGGGCAGGTGGCGAATGAGCATCCACGCCTGGCCCGCGCTGGCCCTTCTCGTCATCGCCCCGTTCGTATCGGGCCAACCAGCCCTTGGCATCGACACATCCGTGGGCTCATTCCAGACTGACACGGGCGACATCACGCACTTCAACACGACGATCACGAACAACGAATCGGTGGCCTTGGCAAGAATCCTCGTCGTCCTGAACATCGCCAGCTTTGGGGACGGGGCCCCCGTGGACCCGGAAGACTGGTCCCCAGAAAGAGCCCAAATTGTCCCCTCGCTTGCCCCGGGTCAGAGCATGACACTGAACTGGACGTTATTCAGCATCCTCGAAGGCGACTACGTCGTGTACGTCGTCGCGATCCCAGAGCCGAATGGCCCGACCTCGTCCACCAGTCCCGTCAGCAGCCCCGCTCTGCACCTCACCGTGCAGGGTGTGGCGCAATACAACCCGGGAGGCGTCCTCCCAATCACTCTCGGCGTTCCGACCATGGCGGCGCTTGGGTCGTTTGCGTTGCGGACGTGGCGGCACCGTGGTTTGGACAAGCAGCCCAAGGAAACTGTGTAAGCCACACGTCTCCTTAGTTAGGCAAGCGCCACCCGTAGCCGCCACCCAATGACTGCCATGAGCGGGCCACCGACGCCGTTGGCCATCATGTTCCCAACAGCCAAGCCAACGTGGCCGGTTCGCCACAGGTCGACCGTCTCGAACGAGTACGCGCTCAAAGTTGTCAAGGCGCCCAAGAATCCGACCACCAGCCACAACCGGGTGGCATGCTCAGCCGGCTCTGGCAACATGACGAGTCCGATGAGCAAGGCGCCGCCCAAGTTCACCAGTAGGGTGGCCCACGGGAAGTCCCTGGCTGGAATCCAGGTGGACGCACCGAAGCGCAGAAGCGCGCCTGCGATGGCACCGGCCGCAACGAGTCCCACAGCTTGCCAATCCATGCGTCTCACCTTGGCCCTTAGACCTCGATTGCAGGAAAAGCCGTTTCCTCGCCGGGGCGTGCGGTGCAATCGCGACAAGTTCAGCGAAATGCTTCGCCTCGAATCCGTGGACGCCAAATCCTCGAAGGGCTTGAGCCAAACGTGGCTAGGCAGCCGTTCCGCTCTCTGGCGCTGGCCTCCGGCATCCTCTTCGGCCTGGCTACACCAGCAAGCAAGGTGCTGGTCGGCGACCTTGGCCCCTATGCGTTGGCGGGCCTGCTCTACCTCGGCGCAGCGCTGGCGATGCTGCCGGCCATCCGCGGCAAGCCGCTGCGCCCCGCTGGCATGGACCGGCAGCGGCTGGCGGGCGCCATCGTGTTCGGCGGCATCGGCGGGCCCCTTCTGCTCCTGCTTGGGTTGCAAGCGGCACGAGCCTCGAGCGTCAGCGTCTGGCTGAACCTGGAATTGGTCTGGACGGCCGTGCTTGGCGTCCTCCTGTTCCATGAGCGCTCCTCAAAGTGGAGTTGGATTGCCGTGGCTTTCGTGGTGGCCGCCAGCGTCGCCGTCGGTTGGACCGATAGTCTCGCAGGACTCTTGCCCGGCAGCCTGGTCGCCGCCGCCTGTCTGTGCTGGGGCCTTGACAACCATTGGACCGCCCAAATCAAGTCCATCCCGGCCTCCGCGATGACGTTCTGGAAGGGACTGGTTGGAGGAACGGTCAACCTCGCCATCGGCCTGCTCCTGGGCGCCACCCTCGCCCCGAGCCAGGGCTTGGCGGGGCTTGCCATCGGGACCGTGTGCTACGGTGTGAGCATCACGCTCTATATCATCTCGGCCCGCAGCATCGGCGCCACCCGGGCGCAGGTCTTGTTCTCGACCGCGCCATTGTGGGGTGTGCTGGCTGCCGTGGCTTTGCTTGGGGAGCCTTGGACGTGGAGATTGAGCGTGGCGGCTGGCTTGGTCGGGCTGGCCGTGGCAAGCCTGGCCATGGACAGTCGACGCACCGCTTCGTCCCAGGAGCAAAGAAGCCCAGAATAGCAACCCGATGGAGGCCGGCGCAAGGGCTCCGACAACAGCAGCGGCCTCATGCTCAGCCGCGAAGCCAAACGCTTCTTCGGCCATGGCCTAGCCGCGAACTCCGAGCCGCGCAACAGGCGAAGTAGCAATAGCTGCTTTGCTGCCTTCAGTTTCTGCTGGCGAAAAGCCGAGCACTGTTGGCCACGAACACGAGTTCGCTGCCTACATGCACGATGGCAGCCAGAAGCGGGCCGAGGAATCCGAACGCGGCCAGTCCGATACCGATGAAGTCGACAATCAGCGTGCCGCCGAAGTTGAAGAGAATCACCCGTTGGCTGCGCCGTGAATCCTGGATGGCCCGAACCAGACCACCGAGGTCGCTGGTCATCAAGAGCACATCCGCCGTCTCCATAGCTGCCTCGCTGCCACTTGCAACGGCAACACCCACGTGAGCCGCAGCTAGGGCGGGGGCGTCATTGATGCCGTCGCCGACGACGCAGACCCGGCGTCCTTGGGCCTTGAGTTCCTCGACGATGCGGATCTTGTCCTCAGGCTTGAGTTCCGAGCGGACATCGTCGATGCCCACCAATTTGGCCACTTCGCGTGCCGGTGCTTGCCGGTCTCCAGTCAGCATGATGATCTGCAGCCCGAGGCTGCGCAGCTTGCTGACCACTTGCGCGCTCTCGGGGCGCAGCTCGTCGGCCAGATGGATGGCGCCATGAAGTTCGCCGCCAATCGCGGCGAAGACCAGGACGTGGCCGTCGGCCTCCGCTCGGCGCTCCTCGGCTTGGACGGTGGGCGGCA
>JBAZXE010000011.1:11661-41201 GCA_041659985.1 Thermoplasmatota archaeon
GTGGTCCTGCATGAGGGCCAGGCTTCCGACGAGGACCTGGCGGCCATGGACATTGCCGCGTACGCCCCGTCCCCCGAGGTATTCGATGTCGGTGGCGTCGCCGTCAGGGTTGGCGGCGGCACGAATGGCGGTGGCTACGGGGTGGTCGCTGCCCTGCTCGACGGCACAGATCGTGGAAAGCAGGTGCCCCGATGAGAAGCCGTTGAATGTTGTGACGCGGCGGACGGCCGGTGTGCCGCGCGTCAAGGTGCCCGTCTTGTCGAAGACGACGGTGTCGATGCGGGCCATGGCCTCGACTCCTTCGCCGCCCTTGATGATGACACCGCGGCCGGCGTTGCGGGCCGTGGTGGCAAGGATGGCCAACGGTGTTCCGGCGGCGACGCCGCATGCGCCGGCGACCAGGACGACGCTGATGGTCGTCGTCCAGTCCCGCGTCACGAGGAATGTGAGGGAGGCGGTTGCCAGGACGACGTAGACGATGGCTTGCGCCACGCGGTCGGCCAGGCGCTGCGTCTTGCCGCGGCGTTCGCCGGCCTCCTTGACGAGGCGAATGATGCGTGCGTACGTTGTGTCCTCACCGCGGTGCGTCACGGCGACTTCGAGGGCGTGGTTGCCGTTGAGGGTGCCCGCGTAGACGAGGTCTCCTGGCCGCTTGGTGCGCAGGGCGGGTTCACCGGTGATGGCGGCTTCGCTGATGGCGCCCTCGCCGCGAACGAGTTTGCCGTCGGCTGGGACCTTCTCGCCGGGCTTGACGAGAACGAGGTCGCCCACCTGCAACTCCTCGGCCTTGACCTCCACCCAATCCTTGCTGCGTCGGACGTTGGCGGTTTCCGGTGCGCCCCGCAACAAGACATCGAGGGCCTTCTTGCCGCGGCTGCGCGTCAGATCCTCGAGGTACATGCTGAACAGGGTGAAGGCGACGATGATGGCGGCCGTGGCGAATTGTCCGATGGCCAAGGCGGCCACGACGCCGAGGGCCATGGTAATCTCCATGTTGATCTGCTTCTCGCGGATGGCGCCCCAGGCCTCCATCCAGATGGGCCACCCACCCACAAGCGTAGCCGTCAGTCCAATCCAGTCGAAACGGAGGCCGAGCTGCGCATGCAGGGCGAAGTAGCTGGCGGCTGCCGCCAAGGCCATGGCAATGATGACGGCCAGACGCCGTCCGTGGCGTACAGGTGCGAAGATCTCATCGAAACTCGTCTCATGGTCGGCCATGGTCTCACGCCAGGGTCTGCACGGCCGCCCGGAGCTGGCCAAGGGCAAGTTTGCGTCGGCTGACGGGGGCCTCTTGGGCGCGCTTGATTAGGTCGTCCAAGAATAGCGACGTGGCCTTCGACAATGCGGCCCGGACAGCATTGAGCTGGTGCAGAATGGCATCATCGCCCCGGCCGGCATCAATCATGTCCAGGACACCGTGAAGGTGGCCGTGGGCGCGGGCCAGACGGGCGCGCATCTCGGCGCGCGCCGAATCCAGGTCGGGGGCGGGGCCATGGTCATCCATGCTAATCCCATCCCCCCGGACGGGATAAGCCATTGCCGGGGATTTGTGGTTGGCCATGCCAGAATGGAACCAACAGCCCTTCCCAAGGTCAGGGAATCCTGTAGATGCTGGCCCACGCATTGGCAAAGCGGGTGCGCAAGTCTGGAACGGGCTTGTGGGCGTGCAGGAGGCGCTGCGTCTTGGCGGCGTCCGCCAACTTGTACAGGGCGGCCTTGTGGCCCAGGAGGCCGCAGTCCTGCAGTTTCTTCAGGTGATGGCTGGCGTTGGCCTTGCTGGCCCCGGTGCGGCGGCACAACTCCGCATGCGAAAGGCCGCCGGGGGCGTCGAGGAGCGTCAAGACGAGGCTGAGCGGGACCGGCATGCGAAGGACGCCGATGGCCTCGCGTTCGGAATCCGTAAGTGGCATTTCTCGCCGGCTCGGGAAGAGGCGCTGGTAGGCGCCTTCTCGGCGGTCTTCCAGGATGCCTTCCTTAAGCAGGGCCGCCGTGTGGTACTCCACCATGCGAACGGGCGCGTCGAGGCGCCGGCTCAACTCGCGCACGTGCAGGCCAGGGTAGTCCTGGACAAGGACGTAGAGCCGGCGACGCAAGTCGGAGTCGGACGCAGTCATTTGCGGATGAGGAAGGGCGCGATGAGCAGGCCCGCGATGATTAGGTCGAAAAGGCTGCCCAGCAGCTCGTACAGTTCTGGGGCACCCAGGTGTTGCCAGTAACCAACGGCCAGGATTGCGCTCTTGACGAAGAAGACGCCGAATGCCAAAGCGATGAACAGGACGAAGGGGCGCCGGTCGCGCCGGTACGCCGAAGCGCCCAGGATCGTCAAGACGAGCATGGCGACGGCGACGAACACGAAGACGAGGATGGCGGCATGCTGCAGCTGGTGGCTCATGGTCCTACTCCATGCGGTTGCGCATGCGGCGCCACAACAGATAGCCCACGAGACCCAGTCCGAGGACGATGACGACGACAATGATGATGCCCGTGACGCCGACGCCAGCGACCTCAGCGCAGGAACTGGTCGGCGCGATGGCGGTGGTCATGGCATCGCAGCTGTGCTGCGGAGCGAAGGATTGGTCCATGCCTGACACAAGGCAGGGTGACATTTGAGAACTTTGCAGATGCAACAAGACCACAACCATTATGCTAGCCGTTCCATGCTTGACACAAGACCAGCATGGCGGCAGCCCCCACGACGCGAAGCCAGAAACCGTCCGCCAAACCTGCTACTGGCGCTCGATCCGCCCCCGTTGAAGTGGTTTTCGGGGTCCTCATTCTGGTTCTCGGCGCCTTCGTGCTGGTCGCCGTCAGCAACCCCCTCGAGATTGCGGTCTACGCGGGCGGCCCCATCATGGCCTTGGCTGGATTGGTATTCGCCATTGTTTCGGCGATTCGCAAGTCGGGACTCGCACCCGTGGTATTCGGCGTCGTCGCCTTCCTCCTCGGCGCTCTGTTGGCGGTCCACGACTTCTTGTTCCCTCCCGGCATCGCGGTCCTGATCCACCTCTCCATTGCGATTGCGACCATCGTCCTGGGCATCTTGCAACTTGCACGTAAGAAGCAATACTACGCGCGCTGGTTCGCACGGGCCCAGGCGTAAATGCCCCCAGCTCGTGGCCCAGGCGTGCCCGCGTGGCTGATCTTCACCGTCGTCTTGGCCGTGAGCCTTGCCTTGCTCCCCGAGGTTGCGGCGCACGGCGTCGAGGAGGGCGACGCCGGCTTCATCGAGTCCAATGAGGGCCTGGCGATTTTCCCGTTCATGTACCTCGGTGCCAAGCACATGGTCACTGGCTACGACCACCTGCTGTTCCTGGTCGGCGTGATCTTCTTCCTGTACAAGATGAAGGACGTCGCAATCTACGTCTCGATGTTCACCCTCGGCCACAGCGCCACGCTCCTCATCGGGGTCCTGGGCGGCGTGCACGCCAACTCGTACATCGTCGACGCCATCATCGGTTTCAGCGTCGTCTACAAGGGCTTCGACAACCTCGGTGGATGGAAACGCTTCCTTGGCTTCCAGCCCAATACGAAGGCTGCCGTCCTCATCTTCGGCCTCTTCCACGGCTTCGGATTGGCCACCAAGGTCCAAGACCTGACACTGAGCAAGGACGGCCTCATCGGGAACATCCTGGCGTTCAACGTTGGCGTCGAGATCGGCCAAGTCATCGCTCTCGGCGGCATCATCATCGGCTTGGACTACTGGCGTCGTCACCCCAGCTACCTCAGCCACGCGTTCTTGACGAACATGTTGTTGATGGCGGGCGGTTTCATCCTCGTCGGATACCAGCTCACGGGATTCTTCCTGGAGGCCTGAGATGAGCAAGAAGACCCGCCGCAAACAAGATGACATCCCCGAACCCACCCCGAAGATCCCGGACAAAGTCACGTTGGGTTACGCGACGCTGTTCTCCGTCTTCGTCGCCGGTTCTCTGCTTCTATTGTTCATCCTGCCTGCCGAGTACGGCTTCGACCCGACGGGCATCGGCGGCGCTATGGGTCTCACCGCCCTCAGCCGAGGCGGCGCAGAGCTGGACCTCGGGGACCGCCTAGGGGCCGTCAGCAAGATTGAACCCGCTGCGCCCCGCAACGACACCATCACCATCAATCTGGCTGGCTTGGCAGACAATGAGTACAAGCTCCACCTGGAAGGCAACCAATCCATGCTGTATTCGTGGACGTCGACGGCAATCGTGAACTTCGACTTCCACGGCGATCCCGACAAGCCCAGCCGCCCCGGCGAGTTCAGCAGCTACGAGGCTTCTCAGGGCACGTCGAGGTCCGGAAGCTTCCAGGCGCCCTTCTCGGGTCGCCACGGCTGGTACGTCCAGAACGTCGGCAACGAACCCGTCACCATCACCTTGCAGACTTGGGGCTACTATGACGTCGTCGGATTCCTCGGCTGACCTGCCTAGCCGCAAGCGCCTCGTCGTGGCCACCGCCATCGCCCTCGCGGTTGCCTTGCTCGTCGTCGTGCCCTTCGTGATGCCAGCTGAGTATGGTGTTGACCCCACGGGGTTCGGTAAGCTCAGTGGAATCGACCAACTCTACTCGGCCGAGCCGAGCGTCGCGGATCCTGATGCGCCCGCTCTCAACTCCACGGGGCGCGTACTTGCCGCTTTCAACATCTCGTGGGCGCCACGGGAAGCCGCAGCCGGTGAACACGAAGGCGAATTGGCGCCCGGTGAATCCAAACAAGTCCCCTTCACGGTCTCAAGCACGAACGTGACACGCGTCACAGCCATCCTGTCGTGGAGCGACGAACCCGTTGCCGGACAACAAAGCGACCCCGACCTCTTCCAGGTCAACCTCACCAGCCCCGCTGGCGAGACGCGCTCTTTCCTCGGCCGCAACGAAGGCCCCAGCGGATCCTTGACTGCGTCCTTCATCGTCAACGGCTTCCCAGCGCCGACCACGGTATTGGCGGAAGGCCACGACGAGGCGCTCGACCTGGCCCACGCAGCCAGTCCGGCCCGGCTCGAGGGTACCGGCGACTGGTTGGCTGAGGTGACTCTCGTCGAGGCAGGTGGTGTCGCCGTCGTGCCCGACCCAGGCAACGCGTGGACGCTGCGCCTGTTCGTCCAGACGTTCATCCCCGCTGTCGGCGACCCCGTCCTGACACCCATCCGGGAGGACGTCGTCAAGATGACTGTCCCCGCCCGCGGCCAACTGGAATTCAAGGCCAGGATGTCGGAGGGTGCCGACTTGACGTACAAGTGGACGGCGCCGGCGGAACTCAACTACGAGTTCCATGGCGACGCCCAAGGCGCGCAAGGCGACCGCTTCGAGAGCTACGAGAAAGGAACCGCGGCAAGCCAGGAGGGGACGTTCAAGGCGCCGTTCACCGGACGGCATGGTTGGTACTGGCAGAACTCCGGAGTCGCCGACGTCGAGGTCACCCTGAACCTACGTGGCGACTACGTCATCGTGGGAATCGTGTAACCGTGGCGTGCAGTCTCCCGTGGCCAATCCCCAAGCCCAGAAGGGCAGAATGGCGTTCTTATGAGAAACCAAGCTCGGGCTTAGCATCGGATACAAGGTCTTGACCGGAAGTGCGTCGCCGTTGGCAATTTCTTCCAAAAGGCTGAGCAAGGTCCGCCAGGCCGTTCGGTCCGAAACAATCTTCGGGATTCTCCTCGTGGCCATGGGCGCGCTCATCACCGCGGCCGTCAGCAACCCCCTAGAGTTCGCCGTCTGGGCCGGGGGGCCGTTCATGGCCGTCTTCGGTTTGGTCTTCGCCATTCGGGCAATCGTCCGCCGACTCGGCGTCGGGCCCATCGTGTTCGGAACCGTCGCCTTCGTGTTGGGCAGCCTCCTGGCAGTGCATGACTTCCTGTTTCCGCCCGGAATCGCCGCCTTGATCCACCTGAGCATCGGCATCGCAACGCTGGTGCTCGGAATCCTGCAGATGTTCGCCAAGAAACGATACTTTGCCCGCTGGTTCCGAGGAACGTCCTCATCCGGCGCGTAGGGAGTCAACGACTGTGAGCGAGGCCTGTTGCGACCCCATCATGGACCTCAGCCACACGCAGGCGCGACAGCGCCGCGTCCTTCGCATCGTGCTGTCCATCAACCTGGCTACGTTTGCAATGATGGCGTGGGGCGCCTGGCAAAGCCGTTCCTCGTCGCTCCTTTCCGGAGGGCTTGACAACCTCGGCGACGCCCTGACCTACGCCCTGAGCTTGGCCGTGGTCGGCGCCTCGATTGCAGCCCAGTCCCGCGTCGCGTTCGTCAAAGGCCTCCTCATCCTTGGGGCTGCATTGGCCGTCGCGGCACAGATCGTGTACCGGCTTCTGAATCCAGAGGTACCGGTTTTCGAGACCATGGGGCTCATCGCCCTTGTGAACTTGGGCGCCAATGGGGCCTGCCTCTGGCTGCTCACGCCGTACCGCCGCGGCGATGTGAACATGGCGTCCGCCTGGGAATGCAGCCGCAACGACATCTTCGAAGGAATCGCCGTCGTGACGGCCGCAGGCCTGGTGGCCGCCTTCGGGGCCGGATGGCCCGACCTCGTTGTTGCGGCCGGCTTGCTCATCTTGTTTCTTCGCTCCAGCATTGCAGTCCTGCGCAAAGCTCGACAAGGCCTCAAACCGACCGGCGTCAAAGCCAGGGATCCCGTGTGTGGCTGCGTCATCGATTCCCAAGCGTCCCGGTTCTCAAGCCGCCATGGTGGCCAACTCTACCATTTCTGCGCTGAAACTTGCCAACGCGCCTTCGAGGCCAACCCGAGCAGATACGTGGGCTCTCCGCGACCGGGCCAACTCCCAGTTATGAAAGGTTGAAGCAGATTGTAGCAGCCCCTTCAAGAAACTGAAGGAGTGGACCACCTGGTTCCGGCGACGGGACCAGTGGATTCCTGTGGCCAAAGTCCTGCTCATCGCCGCAATCGCGCTTGTCCTGCTGCCCCTGTCCGGGTGCTTCAATGGCAAAGACTCGTTCTTCCGGCCGGGCGAGGGCTTCACGGAAACTGGCCGCACGGTCCATCTCAAGGCGACCGTCGTGGACTATGACCAGGAAGTCTACCCCGGGCTTCAGACCTGGCTGTGGGCGTTCTGTTTTGCCCCCGTCGACCCGAACGACGCCTACTCGGCGGCGGCCATTGAGGGCTGGACCGCGCGAGACGGCGACGGACCGGCCAGCGACCAAGGCGACGCGAAGTGCGGTGTCCCCGGCCCAACCCTGCGCGTCAAGCAAGGCGACCGCGTCAAAGTCGAATTCAGCAACAGCCACTTCCACCCGCACACCATCCACTGGCACGGCCAATACGTCCCCTGGGAATCCGACGGCGCCCCCGGCGTCACGCAAGACTCCGTCGAATCCGGTGGCAGCTACACCTACAACTTCATCGCCAGCCGCGCCGGCACGCTGTGGTACCACTGCCACGTCGACACGCAGTTCCACGTCCAGCAAGGCCTGTACGGAATGATGATCGTCGAGCCACAGGACACAAGCCTCGAACCCAAAGACGTGGACCGCGAATACACAATGGTCCTGTCCACGATGAACCGCAACGTCGTCGAGCAGGTCGGCAAATCGCGCCACAGCCACCCGCCCGGCTGCGCCTCCGGCTTCCCTGGCTGCGAGAACCCCAGCTCGCTCGCCGGCGAACCCGATGTGTTCCTCATCAACGGCTACAGCTATCCATACACCATGGAGCAGAAGGAGTCGCTCTTCGTGGTCAAGGAAGGTGAGCGCATACGGTTACGCATCCTCAATGCCGGCGAGACCATCGAGGAAATCCATCCGCACGGCCACGACATGCTCGTGACGCACAAGGACGGCAATCCCATCCCTGAAGGGGCCCGCGTTTGGCAGGACGTCCTGAAGATTGGCCCCGGCGAACGCTACGACGTCATCATCGAGGCGAACAACCCCGGCCCGTGGATGATTCACACGCACGTCAACTCGCATGAAACCAACTGCGGCAAGTCGCCGGGCGGAATGCACACCATGCTGGTGTACGAGGACTACCTCGACAAGATGCACCAATTCAAGTCCGAGCTTCCCGCTACATGCAACGCGGGCGAACTGAAGCTGCCGGGCGACTACGTCAACGTAACCGAAGTGGCCTTCGGCACAAGCGCGCAGCAGTCGCGCGTGACTTCGTGGTCGGTGCCGGTCGAATTGGTCTGCGCCGTCAAGCGTTTCACCGTCCAAGCCGACCTCGACTCCTTCACACCGCCCGCAACACCCGTGCCAGTGCCTGACTCGACGACCGTGACATTCACAGTCAAAGATCCCAGCGGCAGTGTCGTCGAAAGCAAGACCCTCTCGACATCGGCATCGTCGGCGTCCTATACGTTGGAACGAGAGTTGCTACGGGACCTCAAGCAGGGCAACTACACCATCGAGGTCAGCGCCTCGCAGTCGGCGCAGGCATCCGTTGACCTTTTCGCGAACGTGGACTACCACGAGACCTTCGAGGAGACCAAGGTCGCGCACCTGACCTACAAGGTCGGCGGCTGCCCGGGGTACACATGACGCCCGGCGAACCGGCGCTCCAGGATGCGCCCCATGACACAAAGTTCAACGCACCTCGTTTGCTCGGTCGCCCCATGCGAATTCTGCTCGCCGTGGTTGCCCTAACGCTGTTGGCGGGTTGCTCGTCGCCGGATGCGCCGACCACGCCTGACCAGCCTCAGAACGGTTCTTCTGAAATGAAGATGGTCTCTATGATTGACAATTCCTTCAAGGACGCCAATTTTGACCGCATCCCAGGTGGGCAAGCCATGTACATGAACCAAGGACAGAACCCCCACACGGTCACCATCCACCTGGTCGGCGAGCCCGCCACGACCCTGAAAGTGGACGAGACCTTGCAGCCGGACCAGACCAAGACGTACACGTTCGCCACGGCGGGCACCTACCACGTCTTCTGCAAATTCCATGGTACCATGACTAGCGGCATGTCGTCCACGGTGACCGTCGGCTAAGCTTCGGCTGCGCCGCCCCTAGAACAGGCCGGCTCGCCCGTAGAACCATACCATGTAGGCCCCCGCGGCCAGGAGGAGGAAGCCCGAGGCGACCTGGATGGGCCGGGCCTTGTCCGTGCCTTTGCCGGCCGCCTTCGCCTTCGACGCCAACAACGCCGGGCACGTGTACGCGGCCACCTCTGGCGGCGACCTCCTGGAGAGCCGCGACGCAAGGTCGACCTGGACGGTTCTGCGCAAGGCCAGCGTTTGACAAGGCCCGTCGCTGCCCCGCGCCGCAACCTATTCCACGCCGACTGCAGCCTTGCCAGGCATGCGGTGGCGAGTCGCTTTGGCCCTGGCCATCCTGGCCCCCCTCTCCCTCTCGGGGTGCCTGAGCTTCTTCACGGGCGAAGTCGACAAGGCCGCCCCTGACTTCCAGCTCACCGACATCGACGGCAACAACCACACCCTCGCCCAGTACCAAGGCCGCGTGCTCTTGGTCGACATGATGGGCACGTGGTGCGCCCCGTGCCAGCGAGCCGTCCCGTTCCTGCGCCAGATGCTGGATGCTTACCCCAACCTCTCGATTCTCTCGGTTTCGAGCACGGACCAGGCCAGCGATCTGCGCCAGTTCCAGCGGGACTACAACATCACGTGGCCCATGGCCGTCGACACCGACGATGTCGTTGGCCGCTATGTCGAGCTCACCACTGGAGACCGCCGCGTCCTCTGGCCCGCCTACGCATTGATTGGCACCGACGGCCGTATCAGCTTCTTCAACGATGGCGAAACACTCCCGTCGACGTTTGCGGCCGCCATTGCGCAGGCCGCCAAGGGTCCGGGCCCTCAGTGGACCACGCGTGATTCCCTCACGACGGCCACTGCCTTCATTCTGGGCGGGCTGGCCTGGTTCTCGCCATTCTTGATGCGCGACACCGCGTTGCACCTGGAGGAGGAACGCAAGGCCATGCTGCCATGGGCACTGGCCGCTTTGTTGGCCATTTTTGCCTTGACGTACTGGTTGGCTGGGTCGGCCACCAAGCTGCTGTCCGGTCGCGTCTACCTCACGGCACCCTTCGTCGTCGTTGGCACCCTGATTGCCTTGGCTTGGTGGCGCTTGCGCGAGCGTCAAATCGGCGAGGAAGGCGAAGTCATGGAGAAAGCCCGACACGAGCAAGTGCCAGGCAGCTTCCTCAAGCGCTTCCGCAACCGCGAGTACAAGCCCAAGTCCCTGCCGCGGCGCGCCGTGGCCTTGCCGGGCCACGTCATCTACCATGCCTTCCCAGCATGGTTTGCCGTCTTCTACGCCGGCATGCTCTCCATCAATCCCCGCCTCGGGCCGAACCTGCAACTGGCCTTCGGTGGCGGCGTGCTGGTGTCTTGGCTTGCGACGTGGCTCGCGCCACCCGTCAAGTCGTGGGTCGCGCAGCGCGGCCCTCGGGTAGGATGGCTCGGCGCCACCGGTTGGCTCATCGGTGCCACGTGGATTGCATGGCTGCGGTTCGGCTAATGCCGGCGCACGGCAACTGCCAACAGGATGATCAAAGCAAGCGCTACAAACCCGGGGGCGGGCGCTCGGCGCGCTTTGGCCTCCGGCATGTCGAAGGCCAAGTAGTGGAATTCCAGGTTGTCGGGGTCCTCGACTCCACTCGGGAACGGCCGGTCCTCGACCGTCCCGTTGGAGAGTCGTTCTGACAGGATGAACTGCATTCCAAGGCGCCACCCGGCCTCATACCGGATGGGCTCGCCGGACAACGTGTCCCGATAATCTGTGGTGTTGAACGTCCATGTCCGGCCGTCGGGCAGGGCTTTGATGGGGATGGGGGGCGCAAAACAGACGCGGCCAACGTCGCAGAGCTGCACCTTCACGCCGGCGATGCTGTGGTTCTCCCGGAACTTGATGTAGCCCTGCCACTGCGTGCCCGGTTCGACGACAACGGGTTCGTGCCACACGCGTTCCACGTCGTCCGGGCCGCCCTCGTTGACCCGCACAACGGATGCGGAGGATTCCGGGTAGGCTTGGCCAGAGGGCGCCAGAAGGACGGCCACGAATGCCGCCGCGAGGAGGCCACGGGCACGCATCAACGTCGGCTATGCCGTCGGCACGTTGAACCTGTGCATTGAGCGGGTCTTTGACAAACTCGGGCGAAGGGTGCACCACCGCAACCCCGAAATGGCAGGACCCTTGGCAGACTCCTGGATGCGGGCGCCAACCATGGGGGCGGCAATCGCCCTCATCATCGTGGCGGCTCTTGCAGGCGCCCAGGGCGAGCCCGAGATTCGCGAAGGCCCGGACCTCGTGGTCCTTGTGCACCATCCGTACCCGGATACGGCTGACCCGCTGGGATTCCCCTACGACGGCGCCGGCTTCAACGGCACCGGGTACTACCAGCAGAAATACGCCATCTTCGACAAGGAGAACGACGGCTTCGCCTACCCGCACCTGGTCGTTGATGGGATCCTCCCCGTTGAAGGACTGCCCGACCCACAGCGACCTTACCAGGCCACCTATGACGCCTACCAAGGCGTGCTCAAGCAGCGCTTACAGGAGGAGGCGGCAGCGGCGCTCGAGGTCCGCACGCAGGTCGCCGCTGACCAAGTGTTGGTGGCCGCGCAGGTCCTGCCGTCCGGTCCGATGCCCGGCGAACATCTCGAAGCATGGATGGCCTTGGTGGAGGACAACGTCCGCTACGAGCCGCCGCCCGCGGTTTCCAACGGCGTCGTCAACCACCGCTTCACCGTGCGCGCCATCACCAATCTTGGAACTATCGACCTGAGCCAGGGAACTCCCGCGCAGCTGACAGCGGCATTCCGAATGCAACCCGCTTGGGAGCGCGAGCAGCTCCACATCGCCTTCTGGTTGCAGCAGGGCGCCTCCTACGGAACTCGCTTCGATGCGAATGAGGTCGCCCAAGCCACCATCCACCCTGTCCAGGACAACGTGGTCACGAGGCAGACGGTGAAGGCCGTTCTCATGGAGGGCCTTTCGGCTACGTGGTGCCTGACATGCTTGTACGGCGACACGGTCCTTGAGGATCTCGCGCAGCAGCACGGTTACGCAGTCGCGGCCAAGCCCGAGTCTACCGGATATTGGCGTCCCCCGACGCATTGGGGCATCGCGATCCTGGCCCTCGTCGGCGCCGCTGCCTTGGCCCTGCCGCGCATCAGACGCGACCACGAGGACAAGCCATGAGCGCCTGGGGCATGGTCCCGATGGCGGCTTTCGCCCTGGTGGCGGGGGCCTTGGCCACCCAATCTTTTGCGATTTGGCGGTCGCGGGACATGCAGCGCGCCGTCTCGTGGATGATCATCGGCGCCGCAGGCGCCCTTTGGGCGGCCTTCTTTTTCCTGCTGACGCGGTTCATCGTCGTCGACGTCTCCTACGAGTACGTCTTCCAGTACACCTCCACGCAGGTGCCCTTGCAGTACCGCATCGCCGGGACGTGGACTGGCCGTGAGGGCAGCCTGCTTCTATGGACGGCGTACACCGCAACGGCTGCCGCCATCCTGGCACGACGACGGCTCCGTGACGACGTGCGCGCCCGCAATTGGACCCTCGTGTTCCTGCTGGTGATTCTGTTGGCGTTCCTGTGGGCGGTCGTGGCGCAGGACACGTTTGCGGCCACCAGCGAGTTCTTCCTGCAAGGTAGGCCGGAGGGGAATGGCCTCAATCCGACCCTGCGGTCGCCGTTCATCCTCATCCACCCGCCCCTGATGTTCCTGGCGTACGCGTTGACGGCGGTCACGGCCAGCGCCATGCTGGCTCAGAGCGTCGTAGGCGGCCGCGCCGCCAGCCACCTCAACCTGCCATGGAGCCGCGTCAACTGGCTTCTCTACACGGTCGCCATCGGGTTGGGTGGAATCTGGGCGTACTACACGCTCGGCTTCGGGGGATACTGGGGCTGGGACCCGGTCGAAGTCGCGAACCTGCTGCCATGGATCGCCTTGACCGTGTTCCTGCACGCCCAAGTCCACCACGTCAAACACGGTTCCTACGCCGTCGCGCTTCCATTCCTTGGCCTCTTGCCGTTCGTACTGACCCTGTTCTCCGCCATCAGCACGCGCTCAGGACTCTGGTTCAGCGTGCACGCCTTCACGGATCCAACCAGCACCTTCAACCCCGACGCCGCCGGACGATTCCTTGCCATCCTGGATGTGGAACCCATCGTGGCCTTCTACGTTGGACTTCTCCTGGCGACGCTGCTGGCCGGCGTGGCACTGTGGGGCCGACGACTGGCCGTCACCGACCAACACCTGATCCGCACCAGCCGCGTCGTCGCCGCCATCTACGGCGCCATGGCGGCCTATGCCCTCGTCGATCCCGTCGGGGCCCTAGGACTTGCGTTCCAAGCCGCCCAAGCCCTGCCTGGACCGACTGCCCTCGGCCTCATCGGCATCCTGTTTGCCGTCCTAGTGGTGCCTGCGTTGCCGGCCCTTACGGCGCCAACACCAGCTTCCGAGGCCAAGCCCGCGCGCCTCACGGAACGGAATCTGCTCTACGCCAGCGTCGTAACCCTGAGCCTCGGGCTCCTCCTCTTCACGCTCTTCCACTTCAACACCGTCAACGGCTGGGACCGAGCCTTCTACGACGCCCGATTCCCGTGGCTCATCACGCCCGTCCTGGTCTTGCTCATCCTCCTGCAGGGCCATGCCATGACGACGACCCGCGGCCTGGCCGTCCTGACGGCGGCCTGTCTAGCCGTGGCGGCCGCTGCTTGGCTGTTGGCCCCCTCAGAAAGAGGAGGCGCATACCTTGCGACATTGGGAATCGCGACGCTGGCCGTTGGCATCGAACGCTTGCGCCGCGCAATGACCGCTCCAAGCGCATCGAAACGGTGGAAGCTGGGCGGATTCCTCCTATGGATGGCTGCTCTTCTCGACTTGGTTTTCTGGGTCAATCCGCCGTCCAACGTCGGCTACGGCGCCTTCACGTGGCATCCCGTTTGGCCCGCGCAACTCATCTTCGGTGCGCTTTCCGTCCTGGCTTTGCTGATGGCGCAACGCAATCTCGCAGGACACGCAAAGGGATGGCAGGTTTACGTCCTGACGGCGGTCTTGGGGGGCTTCTACGTCTCGCCTATTCTTGCGGTGGCGGCATGGATTCTGCGGCGCCGCGATTCAGCCCCGGATGTCAAGCTGAGTGCGGCCAAGGCCCGCCTGAACGGAGTCGCCATGCAGGGCCTTCACGTCGCCTTCGTCCTCGGCATAGTGGGCTTTGCCTTGAGCACCTACTTCACCCATGAGCAGACCAGCACACTGGCCACAGGCGACGAATTGGCGGTGGGCCCATACCAGCTGACCTTCAACGGCACGCTCTACTCGAGCGAGCCGCTGTGGGCGGACGAGATTCGGCCGCAGTTCAGCGTGGAACGTGGTGGACGCGACCTGGGCTCCGTTGGCGGAATGCTGTATTGGGAGCCGCAGACGGCCAGCCACTTCCCGCTACCCGTGACGCGCCGGGCATGGGACGGCGATCTCTACATCGACGTGCAGAAGGTCTGCGTCGACGGCGAAGGCGTTGACTGCAGTGGCGGCGATTGGGTCGAGGCCTACAAGACTTCGCCGCGAATCGCGCCATCGCAACGAATCGGCGCCGTCCAAGTCAACGCAATCCACCTTCCTGGCTTGGCCCTTGTATGGACTGCATGGGCCTTGGCGTCCTACTTCATGGCGCTGCGTTTGGCCGCGCAGCGGCACGCCGCCGCACGCCCGACGGTGGACCCCACTCCCGCCGCTCGTTTGGCCGAGGAATCGCTGGTCTAGGTGCTCCGTTGATGCTGGCGCAACCACCTGGCGGCCCTCGACCCCAGGAAGAAGCAGCGATGGATGCCCTCGCGGCGGGCCTCAAGCATGGACAGCGAATGCAGGACCTGGTAGTGCCATTCGATGCTGCTGGTCGAGACCCCGAGCTCACCGGCAAGGTCACTTAGGCAGATTCCCGGGCGCGCCGCAACCAGTTCCAAGAGGGCTTGTCGCCGAGGTTGACGCATGACGTCCTCCAAGGGCTTGCCCCGATACGTGGGGGACCGCTGATGGACGCCCCAGCCCGTGGGCGACTGGTCAATGGGCGTGGCCGTCATCTGCGGGCAGTGGTTCCTCGGCCTGCAAGGATTCGCCTTGCGCCTCGTCGTGATGGCCGGATTCGCCTTCGCCCAGCCAGGGGATGCTGGCTTCGGCGGCGATTGCGCCACCGTAGCTGGCGGCGCCGAGGGCGAGGCCAATGACGACGAGCACGGTGATGGTCCTGCGGGCCAGCCGTGGGCTGGCGGCGTCGGTGGCACTCAGGCCGGCGCGGCCCCGTACCAGGACGATGGCGGCCGCCAACTCAAGCAGGACCGTGGAGACGCTGACGAAGTCAACGGGTTCGGGGCCGATTCCCCACGGGGAGCGGAAAAGCCGCGTCAAGGCCCAGAGGGCAACCGGGGCCACGGCCAGCAGGGCAAGTCCAACGCGGGAGGCGAGTTGGCTGGGCCGGAACAAGGCTAGGCAAGCCCAGATGACCTGAGCTGCGCCGACTGCGAGGAAGTACAGGCCCATGCCGCGGGCTTGCTGGAGATGCGCGTTGAGCATCGTGAGGTGCAGGATTCCGGCCACGAGCAGCATGCCGGAGGACCACGCGCTCCACTGCGGGACGCGTTCGACTGCCAAGCCTTCGGTCTCGGTCATGGTCTAGCGCTTCCTGCGGGCAACGGCGACGACGAGGGCGAGGGTCATGAGGATTGCCGGAAGCAGCGGGGCGGGCGCGTCCTTTGAATCGTTCGTCTCGGTCGCTGGTTCGACGGCCGGGCCGGTGTTCGTGAATGTCCATGTGATGGTCTTCTCGACTTGGGGGCCGCAGTCTGTGCCGTCGAGGCAGTGGCTATAGTTGCGGAAGCTGACCTTGACAGTATCCCAGGCTCCCTGTGGCGCGGTGAAACGGACCGGTTGCACGAGATTGGTTTCGCCTGCCGGGACGTTGAAGACGTGCGCTTGCAGGCCGGTGAGCAGGCCGCCGCCTTGGACGCGCTTGTCTTCAAACATGATCATGGTACGGGCGTTGGCAGTAATTTCGACTTTCATGTCGAACGTGTAGGTGCCGTTGGTGACGGGGAATGTCTTGTCACCATCTGGCGTCATGAGATGCCCTGGCCGGTACGCCACATGCACGGTCGGCAGCTCGATTGGCGACAGGCGCGGTTCCCCGAGTGGTCCGGGAGCCTCTCCGACATAGACGATGGTGGCATTGAGCGTGACGTTGACCAGGCCCGGGGCATTCGGCATCGGAGTCAGGACCAAGTCCGCCTGCTTCACGACGGCGCCGGCAGGGTCCATGAGACACTCGCTTGGATCAAAGGCGACGGTGGTCGATGTGGCGTTGAGCCAAGTGGGCTGACCGGCCACCTGGACATCCGCGGATCCGCCGCCACTCGCAAGCACCACGTCGCACCCGACCGAGACTTGGATCGGGATGGTCGCATTGCCGTCGTAGGGGATGGCGCCGCCTTTGAAAGTCGTGCTGTGCGTCACGTCGGCGGCTGCGGCGGGCAGGATCAGGACGGCGGCAAAGGCCACCAGGAGTCCCTTCATGGGTCGTGGACCATTGAGGCAGCCGCTTACCCGTTGTTGTGCGGGGCGGGATTCGAGGCTTGTCAGACATGGGCCGTCTGACCGGACAAACGCCGCGCTCTGCCCCCGTAAGGCAACCGGCTTCACCCGAGGTCGGCTCGCCCAGCTATGCGCGCCCTGCTTGTCGTCATCGCAACGTCGGCCATCCTCATGGCTGGCTGCACCAGCCCCTCTGGGCCCAGCCTTCCGGCCCCACCGATGGACAGCCAGGGGCGTTACGTCATCACGGCTACACCGCAGAACACCTACACGCCGGACGAGGCCCAGGTCCCGGTCGGCGCCACCGTTTCTTGGAAGGTTGCATCGGGGGCCATCCACGACGTCAACTCGAAGCCCGGCGCACCCGCCTCGTTCAGCAGTGACAAGCAGTATCCGCAGAAGATGCGCGGCAACGACACATTCGAGTTCACGTTCACCAAGGCAGGGACCTACCCCTACGAGTGCAAATTGCACGGAGCTGCGATGGCGGGAACCATCAAGGTTGCGTAGCGGCCTCGCCGTCTTTCTTGACCCAGAACTTCGTCTGCCGCATGTCGCGGAGGTTGCCCTGTTGGCCCACCAGACCTAGGTCGCGCAATTGCTTGAGGGCCGTGTAGACGGTGCGTCGGCCCAGGCCGGTTTCCAGGGTCAATTCCTTGGAGGTGAGCACCTCATCCACAAGGGCGGCATACACCGTTTGCACTGAGGATGACAGGTTGGCGACCGTCGCCGGCAGGGAAACCTCCTCAAGGTCGGCAACAGGCGTTGGGGCTTGAGGGAGAACGACCGGCTCCGCCGTGGAGGCGGGGCCTGGACGCTCGAAGACGTTGGCCCATGTCTCAGCATAGCTCGAGATGGCGTCCGGCGAAGGGTGGTACGTGCGCAGGATCTCCAGGACCCTCGCCGGATCGCCCAGGCGCAAGATGCTGCGGTTGCCACGCCGCTCGACGAGCGCCAAACCGGCCGACTCCATGAGCTTGAACTGGTAGGCGGCCGTGCTGGGCACCAATTGCAGAGTCCTTGCCAATTGGATGGGCCGCAACGCACCGCCTTCTAGCAGAAGGAGGGCGATGCGGAGGATGGCGGGTCGGCGCAGCAATCCTAGCCAACGACGATCCGTTTCGTCCAGCTGCATGGCGACGGAGCGGACGGGGAAAAAGTCGCGGTATCGTCCCCGCGTGGCGCTCGTGATGAGGCCAAGTTTCTCCATGATGTTGAGGTGGTACTCGGCCAGCATGGCGCTGGTGCCTGCGCGGCGCTGGATCTCGCGCAGGTGGAGGCCGGGGTATTCCTCGACGATGAGGAGAATCCTCCGGCGGAGGTCCGGTTCCGCGCCCGCCTCGGTCATGGCGGGCTAGCGCCTCATCCAGAATGGCGCGGCCATGAGCAAGACCATGGTCATGTCGAAGGCGCCGCCGATCATCTCAAGCACCTCGTGATGGAGGATACGGGTCTGGATGCAGTAGATGGTGAAGAGGCACTTGGCCACGAGCACGAAGAAGCCGGCCGACACGAAGCGGATCTTGGATTGCCCGAGTCGGTTCGAGGCGATCCACATCGTGATGGCAAGGCCGAAGGCGGCGGCGGCCACGACCGAAAGAACAGCCGTCGACAGGTTCGTGAAATCGGACATGGGGGCGCCCGAACCACTTCACGGGATGGGCTCGGATAAAGGGGTGCGAACAGGAAACGGGCACTCTTGCGAAGGTCGTCAAATGAGCCTGAAATAGGCCCCCCCTCTCGAAGCTCCTCATGCGCACCGCAGTCGTCCTGGCGGCCCTCCTATTGATGTTCGTGGCAAGCCCCCTGGTCACCGCCAGTGGCGGCCACGATGAAGGCACCGCTGAGCCCATCGTCGCTGAAACGGAGGACGTGGCGGGCGCCACGTCACCGGAACTAATGCCCGGAGAATCATGGTCTTACGTCGTGACCACCGAAGGCACGTTCGACTACCACTGCCACCCGCACCCCTGGATGCTGGGCCAGCTTGAGGTCCTTCCCAACAACGGCAGCGCTGCGCGGATCCACGTCGTCAACTTCACGGAGCCAGTCGGTGCGGACTTCGAGGCCTGGACCTTCTCGCCCAAGACCCTCGACGTGCGCGTCGGCGACACCGTCACCTGGGTCAACGTAGGTTCGGTCATGCACCGCGTCACGCAGACCGTCGGCGAGCATATCGCCCACGTCGGGACCGTCGGTGGGGCAGAGGATGGCCATGACGACGAAACCTCTGTCGCCGGAGTGGCTGCGGTGCCGGAGCAGCGCAGCCCTTTGTTCTTCGGAATGCCGGGTCAAGGCTGGGTGTGGGTTGGACTCGCATTGGTCGCAGGCGTCTTCCTGGGTCGCCAGATGCCGGCCAGGAAACCGTCAACCGGGTCGCCCGCCGGTAGCATGACTTTGAGTGCAAGCCCCGGTTCTGCGCCAACCGCTACTGCCGCAAGCGCAGCTGCCGCTGCCCCAGTGCTCAGTTCGCACGCCCGACGGCAAGACAAGCCAAACCGTCGCCGCTGAGCGGCTTTGTACACGGATGGTGCTCCGTCTCGTCGTAAGGTGGGGTGGATCCGGCATGCGGCCGTACTCGCCCTGGCGACTGCGCTGGCTTTCGCCTTCTGGCGCAGCCGCATGGATTGGTCGCCCGAGATGCGCCTGTGGAGGGCCATTGGCGACGCCTCCTTCATTCTGCTTGCCGTGGCGCTGGCCAGCGGGCCTCTAGCGGTCTTGTGGCCGCGCGCCAGGCGCATGCTGGCGTGGCGGCGCTCCTTCGGGGTCATGGCTGCCCTCGTGGCTGTCTTGCATGCCTACCTGGTCTGGGATGGCTGGGCCCTGTGGTCGCTGCGGCGCCTGTTGGGGTTCCAAGACCTCTCCGCGGCGGGTGGCCCGGACAACGTTCTTGTCGATCCCGGCTTCGGCCTCGCGAACCTCGTTGGCATCGTCGCCTTGGCCTGGGCCCTGGTCATCGCAGCCACTTCCTCTGACCACGCCTTGCGCCTGCTCGGGGCACGCTCCTGGAAGTTCGTCCAGCAGTTCGCATACGTCGTGTTCTACCTCACCGGACTGCACGCAGCCTACTTCCTCTTCCTGCACTACAGGGTCAGCCTCGCAAGCCTGGTCTTCCGGAAGTCAATCCCCGACCCCAATTGGTTCCAGACCTCGTTCGTGCTCATCATGCTGGCCGTCATGGGGCTCCAGGCGACAGCCTTCGTGAAGCATGTACGCCGCGACCGCCGCGCTCCGGGCCCGGCAGACCCGGTGGACGGAACACCGCGCTGACCATCTGGGGCATGCGATGAGGGGACCACCCCGGGCGCTGATGGGCCGTCGCTATCGTGGAGGCCCTCCAGGCGTCTAATCTAGCGTGTCATGGAGTGCAGCCGATAGGAACCGTCGACTGAAATGGAGACTTCGACGGGGAGAAGACCGTCGTTGCGTAGCAGCAGGCTGTACACCTGGCGGTCTGGGGCTACAAAATTTCCGTCATGACTGCGTCCGGTGAACTCGACGGGCCGGGTCGTCGTACCATCGGCGTGGTAATGGATGTTGAAGTAGAGGTCACCATCGGCGGACCACGTGTAGTTGAACGATTCGCCGGGCACCATGTTGAGGTTGACCTCGGCAAAGGATCCGCGCTGCACCGTGTACGTCTGCGCGATGGGGCCAAAGGGCTCGGCCGCCCGAGCCGTGACATTGACTGCGAAGTGGATGTCGACTCCGCGCTCGGCGCTGACCACGATGCTCCAGTTGCCTGGGACGGGCTGATCCGTTGTGGCCACGTACCGGCGTTGCGCGCTCTCGGCCCAACCGTCCGCCACCACGGTCTGGGATGGGTCCAAGATCTGGAACTCGAGGATAGCTCCGGGAATTGTCCAGGTCAACAGCGCGGCGACCTCGCCGGTCCCATTTGGGACCTCGAAGGGGAAGGACTTAGGGGCGTCTACGCCGCCGGCCAGGAATTCATCGGCAAAGGAGTAAGAGATTGGCTTGAACTCCGCCGGCGCAAGAGGATCGGGTTGATTCGGCCCGTCGGCGGCAGGGGAGGCGCATCCCGCCAGCAAGACCACAAGCCAGGGCCAGCGCATGGCTTTGGACGGTCGAAGGGCGATGATAGGCGTTGGGTGGGCTTGCAAAGTTGTCAATCCTGGCGTCGATGCAGTCAATCGCAGTTTGTGGTCAGTTGCACGTCATCGTCGAGCACATGCGCGTTGAATTGGAGGGGGGTCGGGCACTTGGCGACATCGAGGACTCGGTCTACAATCGCGACCGATCCAAACCACGATTCTGGGAAGACCCCGACGTAGATCTTGCCTGCTTCGACTGTAGCATTGAAGACCTCGACTTGTCCGCGAGTCGTTGAGTTCGTGGCCGAGTAGTCTCCCTTGCCCAGCTGCTTGCCGTTCTGCAGGAGGGAGAATTCAATGGTGCGGCCCGCTCCTTGCACGTCATGGCTTGCCGTCGCCTTGACAGTGTAGGATGATGCTGGAATGATTTCCGAGCCTTCCTCGGCCAGGCAGCCGCCCAGCAGGACGACCGCAAGACCCGCTGGGCCAAGCCGACCGGCATCCACGTCGCTGCATTGCGTCCCGGCTTAGAACTGGCTTTGCCTTTGTCCCCTGCCTTTGACAAGAATCGCCCTTGGCCCTAGGCTAGCAGGCTGGCCGTGCTGAACAGCGCCGGTCCCAACCCCACGAAAATGAGCCCCAGATAGGTGCCGGTCCGCCTTTGAAGGGATTCAGGAGACTTGACCCAAGCCCGTTCAAGCAGGAGCGCCAAGCCGAGAGCGAGGATCCACTTGATGATTGGATACCCGATGCCAGTCGTCTCCAGAAGGAACGCGGAGAGAGCCATCTGCTCATGCATTTCGCGGGCCAGGATGTCGAAGGGGTCGACGACGGCCAGGTAAGTCACGAAGCCGTCCAGGAGTTGTGATGCTGCGACGGCGAGGGCTGCGCCGCCGGCCAAAGTGTGCCAACGAGCATGCCGAGCCGACCGCAACGTGAAGTGTTGCACGCACAAGGCGGCGACAACCGCGACGACCGCCAAACCGAAGACCGCCAAGGACTCCGTTGCGGCTCGTGTCGGCATGGCGATGTGCAGCAGGAGGAAGACGACGTTCAAACCCAACCCGAGCAGGCCCGCACTGGTCAATGCGGCCTTCGTGGTGGCAAGGTTGTCCATCAGGTGGCCGTATGCTATGACCACGGCTGCCCCGAAGGTCACCGACAAAGCCTCAAGAGTCCACGTCGTGGCCACCCACAAGGGCAGCACCTCGCCAGCGGCCATGAGATGCATGCGCAGGAGCATTGGCGCGGCGAGCCACGGCGCCAAAGCCGGGACCCACATGGCGTGGCTGGCGGGCCGGACATGGACTGCAATCCCAATGACTGTATAGGCGCCCCACGCCAAGGCGACGTTGAGCGCGAGGCCAGCCAACGGCACGCGCAGAACCAAGGGCAACGCGAACCACGCTGTAGCCAGGGCGATGATTCCCATCAAAAGACCTGGCGCCATGGCGCGGCGCCAATTGACGGGTTCCTGCGGCGCAATGGCCAGACCCGCATCAGGCGTGGTTTGGGTCAAGTTCCCCCACCGAGGCAGGGGTCTCCGGCGGCGGCAAGCTCGGCTGCGTCGTCGTGGTAGTCGATGGTCACGCCGAGGGTAGCAACCGAGTCGACCGCACGCCCAGTCAGCCGCACCTGGTAGGTCCCCGCTTCCAGGTGCAGCTTGGCCGCGTCATGCACCCATTCCGCGTAGCGTCCGCTCCCAAAGGCAATTGTTTGGGCCTCCGTGCCGTCGGGCAGGACGAGGCTGAGCGTCATGTCATTCAAGGCCTGCAGGGTCGTCGACGACGCGTCGACCGCGGCTGTGACCTTGAAGGACTTGATGGCGCACGGCAAGCCGACCTCGAAGGGCAACTGCACGCTCGACGTCGATGACGTGTTGAGGGACTGCTTCTTCGTGAGATCAATATCGGACGGTAGGATGAGGGCGGGCTGGTAAGGTTTCCCGCCGGGCAATTCAGCCTTGTAGGCGTGCATCTGGTCCATGAAGCCCTCGTACACGATGGCGGTGTGCATGCCGCCGGGGCCTTGGCCGTCATTGGTCTCGTGGTCGTTGACGTGGGTATGGAAGGCCCAGACTCCCCCATTGTTCTCACGGCCCTCGAGCACGACGTCGATGCGCTGCGCCGGCCCAATCTGGAGGGTGTCGACCCAGTAGCGGGCCTGCGGTGAGAGGGGATTGCCGTCGATGGCGACGACTTGGAAGTCGTGGCCGTGTGGGTGCAGCATCTCAATGGTGGTGCCTGCGTTGAGGATGCGCAATCTGACCCGGTCGCCGGGCTTCAGCATAATCATGGTATCGTCGCGTTCAGTGGTCTTGGGGAAGCTGATGCCGTTGAACATGAAGATGTCCGCCGTCACGTCCACGCTGGGGTTCTGGCAGTCCTGCTCACCCGTGACGCCGCAGGAACCGAGGTTCTGGTGGTCGGCGTGCGGGTTGGCGACGCGGCGGGGCGTGGCCTCGATGAGGTCGCGCTTGGCGGTGCTGACGACGAGGACCTGTTCGCGGTCGATGTCCTTGGGTTGCCACGTCTGATCCTGGGGTTCGACGACCATGACCCCGTAGAGGCCCTGCATGACGTGCAGTTGGGTGTCGACGTGGCAGTGGTACCAGAGGGTCCCCGCGCGGGCCGCGATGAAATCGTAGGTGTAGGACTGGCCGGGCTTGACGGAGTCCTGCGTCTCGCCGGGAACGCCATCGGATCCGTTGGGCACGTATTGGCCGTGCCAGTGGATGGTGTGCGGGTGGACGTGGTTGTTGACGAAGTCCACGATGACGCGGTCGCCTTGCTTGACGCGCAGAGTCGGGCCGGGCGTGCTGCATGTGCCGGTCCAGTCGGACTCCGTCGTGTCGACACCGGAGTCGGGGGCGTACTCGATGGCGTTGCGGCTATACTCGTCGTTGGGGTCCGTGGGCTTGAAACAGAAGCCCCACATGTTGGCCTTCAGCCCAGGGTAGATCTCCTTGCTCAACAGGTCGAGCACGGTGGCTTGGAGGCGGACGACGTTGCCGGTCTCTGTGAACTTCGTCCCCGGCTCGAACGAGCCGTCGCCGCCACCCATGCATCCGGAGACGAGGACGACCGTGAGGACGCCGACCGTGAGGCCGACCATGCCCTTCCATTGAGCCATGAACCGCTCCAGGGACCCTGTTCGGTAAAGCATGGGATGCGGGTCTGGACGCGAAGGTTGTCCAACAGCAACGGGACTTGTCAAAGGGCGGGAACGCAGGCAAAGCCGGTTCTAGGGGTCCTTTGTGCAACGACCCATGCGCATGTTCGCGTTCCCTGCCATCGCCGTCGTGGCGACCCTCGTCTTGGCGGGTTGTTCCGGGTCGGACCCAACCAGTGACCCCGCCCCGCCTGCGGCTCAATCGTACACCGTCAACGTCGTCGGCAGCCACGCCAACACGGGCGCCGACCGCACCATTCGTTTCGTGTTGAGCCAGGACGGCGTCGAGCTTGGCACGGGCTCCTACATGGCTTCCAAGACCAAGACCGAGGACAAGGAACCCCTGTTCACGAAGACCGTCAAGGCCGGACCCGTGAACTTGCGTGCATTCGAAGGCAACAACCCGGTGGGCACGAAGACCATCGATGTCAGCGAGTGCCCGCAACCCTTCGAGTTCAACAGCCATGTCATCAGCGACGCTGTCCACATGTACACCAGCTGCGATTGAATTCCCCGCCCAGTGGTTTTGTCCATGCGAAACGACGAGACCGCTGAGGATCTCCTCTCTAGGCCCGGGGCGCTGGCAATCATCCTGTGCCTCCTCCATCTAGGGCCACAGACGCTGAGGGACCTCGAGGCCACGGTCGGAGTCCAAAGCAGCACAATCCGCTACCACCTACAAGCCTTGCGCGAAGCGAAGCTTGTCGTCACAGAGATCGTAGGCGGATTGCGCCGCACGAGACTCATTGACCCGGACGGAATGGCGCGCCTGTTGGACAAAGCCAAGCCGCATTGGCGCCAAGGCAGCATCCCAACAGGCAAGCTGTGGCGAGAGGTGCAGGCCGGAATCGACAAGCGGCGCGCCCGCAAGTCGTACCGCAATCGGCTCTAAGCCATGCCATCGCGTTCCGCGCGCGTGTCGCGCCTTCGGTTCCCACCATTCGGGTACCCAATCCTCGGAGTACTGGCCGCGGGAGTGCTGAGGATGTCGGGCCTGCGGCCGTGGTCAGCACCCCAATGGTTTCGGGAGATATCGCCCGGGAGGCCTGCCTTCGCCTGCTCGTCTCCGTCACCGGGCACGCCGGACCAATCTCCAACCGGTTCTCCGGTCTTGCCACACGGGAAGCCCCACATTGCTCCCTCGCGCGTGGGGCGTGGCTCCGTTTCGCCGAGGCCTTACGCAAGCAGGTTGGCCATGCTGTACAACGCCGGTCCAAGCCCAACGGCAAGGAGCACCAGGTAGGTACCCGTCCGTTTGGTGGAGTCGGCCGATTTGTCCCAACTTCGTTCGAGGATGTAGGCCAAGGCCAAGGCTAAACCCCACTTGACGAGCGGATATCCTAGGCCCGTGTTTTCTAGGAGCCAGGCGGAGACCACCATCTGTTCGCTCAGTTCCCGCGCCATGAGATTGAATGGATCAACGACGGCGAGGTACGTCACGAAGCCGTCCAACAGTTGCGAGGCCGCAACGGCAAGTGCAGCACCCCCTGCGAGCGACCGAACCAGTGGCTTTGCGTTCTTGCGCCACGTGAGGTGTTGCAGCGCCAAGGCGCCAACGACGGCCAACAGGGTCAACGTGAGGACCACAAGGGCGCCCGAGGCGACGGGTTGCGGCATGGCGATGTGCAGCAACAGAATGACGCTGGTCAATGCCAGCCCGAGCGCACCAGTCGTAAGCAAGGCACCGCGCGCCGTAGCCCAGCCCTCGAAGAAATGCCCATAGGCCAAAGCAACGAAAACCGCCGATATGACGGAGAGCGCCTCCAGCGTCCAGGTGGTGGCCATCCAAAGAGGCACGGCATCGCCTGCGGCAATCAGATGCATCCGCAGGAGCATGGCGACCGCGATCCATGGGGCCAAGGCAGGAACCCATAGAGCATGGCTGGCTGGGCGCAGCCGCAGGCCCAGGCACACGACGCTGAAGGCGCCCCACGCCAACGCGACGTTCAAGGCGAGGCCTGCCAAAGGCACGGCCAGGACTTGGTCCAAGGCAAACCACGCCGTCGGCAAGGCCAGCGCTCCGGCAAACAGCCCGGGCACCAAGCTGCGCCACCAGTCGGGCTGGGCGCGGACGACTGGGGCATCGCCTTCAGGAACGGGGCGGGTCAAGGGGCCTTCAGCCGGCCTTCGAGTTGTTGCATGCCAATCAGGTCTAGGTCCCAATGTTCAAGACTTGTGGTTGTGGACGCAGTCAAATCTCGTCCTGCACCTCCAAGGCCTTATGCGGGCCGCCGGGTCGGCGCGACCGATGATGCAATCTAGGAACTGGGTACCCGTAGCGGGCGTCGGTCTGGCCATCGCGGCCATGCTTCAGCCCGTCCTTGCGGGCTTCGTTGAGCCGACGTGGGCGAGCGGTTTGCTTGCGGCCATGGCAGCCGAGTTGGTCACGGGACGGGAAGCCGCAATCCCGCTTGCCCTGGCTACCGGAGTGCCCCCGGGGTGGATTGCCTTGACCAGCTTCCTGCAGAACCTAGCCTTGGCCGCGCTTCTTGTTCCTGCCGCTGTCGCCGGAGCCCACGCCTTGCAACAACGACCCGGCCACCTCGGCCGCTTCCTGCAACGACTTCACGGCGCGGCCTCGACTCGCCTGCGGCACGGACGCAGCGCATGGGTCCTCTTCGGTTTCATGCTATTGCCCTTCGTCGCAAACGGGCCCGTCTTGGCCGGAGTCGTTGGCACCCTCGCCGGCATCCGGCCCCGAGCCCTCATCGCGGCCTTGGTCGCGGCCGTCTTCATCACATCGATTGCGTGGTCCTTCGCGTACGCCGGACTGAGCGCGGCCCTCGGCCAAATCCACCCGCTGCTGGCTTGGTTGCCCGCCCTCTTGGCGGCCTTGAGTTTGCTTGCGCGGGTCGCAGTCGCGGCCCGGCAAGCGCTGCAAGACCCGCTGCGCTGGGATGCCTAGAAACCGGTCCTGTCAGTGGCTTTTGCGCATCATGAAAAACATCATGACGCCCATCATCAAGGGGCACACCAGGATGGCCAGCAGCGCGATGCTGCCTCCGCCGGCGAGATTGTTGCCAAAGGAGCCAGCCTTCGTGAAATAGACAGCCAGTGCGAAGGCGACTGCTACACCGGCGACAATCCACGCCACGAGGGAGGACTTGTTGCGCTTCGGGTCGACGAGGCAATGTGAACACGAGTGCCCGTCGTGGCCCGGTTGCCCGTGTGGGAGGGACGCGTTGGGTTTCTGCATGGCCATTTCGAAGGCCGCAGTGGTTATGCGGCTTGCCCTTGCCGTTTGGGACAAGAAGGGGTAAAGACCCCTCTTCCCTGGAAGACGCCGTGCAGGCTGGCTTACGGGACGCAAGCCCCTGCGCTGCGCATCTCGGCATGCCGTGGGAGAGCCATAAATGACGGCAAAATTGCTGATTGGTCTGCTGATGAGCGGATTCTTGCTTGCCGGCTGCAGTCAGGCTCCGGACGAACCGGACGTCGACATCACCCATGCGCATGGCATTGCGTACGTGAACGACCGCCTCTACATCGCCACGCACCATGGCCTTGTTATGGGCGCCCCGGCGGGCAAGTCCTGGGGCTGGATGTACGCCAGCGAGGAACGCTTCGATCTCATGGGATTCACGGTCGACGACCGCGGGACATTCTATTCCAGCGGCCACCCCAGTGACCCTCGTGCTTTCGGCGGCACCAATCTTGGCCTGCGCCAAAGCACGGACGGCGGCCACCTGTGGGAGCAGCGCAGCCTCAAGGGCCAGACCGACTTCCATGCCCTGACCGCCTTGCCCGGTTCAGGCAACCTTGCGGCCTACTGGCGCAACGCCATCATGGAATCCACGGATGGCGGAGTGACCTGGACCAACACGACAGGGCCAGCCACGTCCAACGTCCTCGCGCTGGCAGCCTCACCGGGTGCCCTGTGGGCAGGCGGACTCGACGGCCTCTACAAGCGCAGCGACGGCAACTGGACCAAGCAAAATCTGGTGGGGGCCGTCGTCTCCGTGGCCGTCGCGCGAGATGGCCAAACACTCTGGGTTAGCCAAATGACTCAAACCAGCGGAGCCACCTGGACCAGCAGCAACGGTGGCGTGACGTGGGCCAAGGCGGCTGGCCACAAGATCATGGAAAACGTGCAGGCACCGATCCTGTTCGCAATCGACAGCGCCGACGCCAAGCATGTCTTTGCCAGCGACGCCAGCGGCTTCGTCATTGAGACCCGTGATGGCGGCACATCGTGGTCGACTCTCCGCGAATGAACACTCCCTAGACTGACGCAGCGCGCTTTGCCGCTGCTCGGCGCCCCAAAGCTGACACATCGTAGGTCGCCGCCAGCCCTTGCCGTTGCCGGACCGCCAAGCCTTGGTCGACGAGGAAATCCAACGCGTTGCGAGCCGCGCCATTCGACATGCCAAGATGTGTCGCCGCTTCGCTGGTCGTCACCGAGGTGCCTGCGGCTAGGAACGCCAGTGCCTCACCACGGCGGTACATCCTCAGAGCACTGGTCGCCGCCGCTAGTTGCACCGCTTCGGGCAACAGACCCGCCGACGTGAAGAAGCGCAACTGGCCTGAGGAATGCTCAACGACAAGGCGGGCCTTGGCCAGCACCTGCATGTGCCAGTTCAAGCTGGAAGCGGTTTGGCCGACGAGGTCCGCCAATTCATGCAGGCGAAGGCCCGGTAGACGGCGTACTTCAGCGTACAAGCGCCGACGAACCGGGTGAGCCAAGGCGAACTCCTCGCGGCTGGCACCCGACATGCGTGGCACGCACCGGTCCAGACTGCCCTGGCCTTAACCAAAGCGCTAACGATTTGGCCATTCCTTGTGAAAATTCGCCTGGGCCCAGAAGGCCTTCGCCGCCAATCGGCTAGTTGAGAAAGGGGATTGCTTTCGATGGGGTCACTCCGTGCGCTGTCGGAAAATGGTCTGATAGCCCTCAGCCATGGTGGGTTCGCGCCGCAAGTCTTTCGGAACATCCTGGCCAGCCGCAAGAAGCTCGATGAGGGCAACCAATTCACCTAGCCAAGCAGCCAAGCGATACATGTCGAGCATGTCCTCCTGCAATTCAAGCAACGATACCTTGTTGCCGTTGTCGAAGGTGATGAGTCCAGTCGTGAAATCGTAGTGGGCCGCATTGTGACCTAGCTTGTTGCGCGCCACTCGGGAGATTTTGGCGTAAAGATGGCCTAGCGCCCCGGAGGCCAACGGTTCGCGTTGGACCGCCTTGAGCTTGCAGAGGTCTGCCAAGGTTGCAGTCTTGCCTGATGCCAAGAGGTTCGAAGTGGCTCGGTTGGCCACGTTGTCGAGCATGGCATAGAAGGCCAACCCGTAGGAGATGGATTCGAAGAATTGGATGTAGATATGCGCCAATTCATCGAAGTCGCCGCGGACGCTTCGCAGGTCGTCCGTCTTGCGACCTTTGGCGCGGATGGCGCGGAGCACATGTGCAGGGCTAAGGACGCCTTGCTTTACGACGAGGCGCTGCATGGAACGCCACGCCTTGCGGCGTAGCTCATTCAGTTCTGGTCCATTGAATTGGAGTCGCAGTTGTTCGCGCGCGGTCGCATCCTGCCTAAAGTATGCTGAAATCATGGCCCGCAGCTCGTCCAAGGAGGCGAACATGCTCTCGTCCTTGGCGGAGAAAAAGGCGGTCCGCATGATGTCCAGGAGAATGATGGCGCGATTGGTTTTGGGAAAGCGAATCTTGGAATCGCCTTCGAGTTTTTGGAGTTGCAGTTTGAAGAGTTGGTCGTTGTTTGTTAGATGCGATTCCACCAATGGCTCAACCGTGGATGCCACGGCTTTCCAATCCAAGGGCAAGCGCGGGTAGTCCGTCTGCATCCATTGCTCAGTGTCGATGCGGCGA
>JBAZXE010000012.1:0-40024 GCA_041659985.1 Thermoplasmatota archaeon
CCGTCTGCATCCATTGCTCAGTGTCGATGAGGCGATAGATAGCCATGAAGGGCGTTAAGGGTCCGCGTTTATGGACGCCTTGCATGAACATGGGCAGATCCACTGCGATGTTGAGGGTAGGGTAGTCCGCCAAGGGGTCTTGCGGGCCGCCTTGGACGGCCGTGATGTGGTTGGATGTGAGAGTCTCGATCCGGTTGGGCTCGAAGACGCCTCGCAGCATGGATTGGCAGTTCGGGCATGGCGCAAGGAATGGTTGGACATCCTCGTAGCCGATCTGCACGCGCAACCAGAACGTGCCTTTACAGAATTGGCATTGAACGTGAAAGCGCGTCGTGGCCATGGCGTCGCCGCGTCTTGCTCCGTGGCCCATAAGTGTTCCCCCCGGCCTGGAAGCTAGCGTCTCACGTGCATGCCTCGTCGGCTCGTCGGTCTTGTTGGCACTTCAACCGTGGACGTGGCCTGGACCACGCGCGTGGGCGCTCGTGCCTGAGGGGTTCTTGTCCATAGTCTCAGGGAAGTGCGGCGGGAGTGGTCGATTCAGCGCTTGTCGCCGCTCGCTCGAGGTAGGCCTTCATTTCTATGATCAGCCGACGGAAAGCATCCCGTTCGACCCCAGGCTTTGTTCTCGGCAGGACCCAAAGGGCGCGGGATAGTACGCCGCCTGCGAACTCGAAGGGCGAGCAATCAAGCTCTTCAACTGCCGTAGTTCCTATGTCCGAAAGCACCTGCTCAAGATGGGAGGCAGGGGCGGTGACGCCCAGCATTGCGTTGGCGGCAGCGGCAATTCCCGCCAACCCATTCTTTGCGACCACGGCCTTGGTCAAGGTGTCGGCCGCCAGGGCGACCAAGTCGGCAGCCGCGTGAGTGTCTCCAACACTCGCGAAGTCAATCAAGACTGGTTTTAGGACGCCGTCGTCGTCGTGGATGACGATGTTTTCGCCATGCAGGTCACCGTGGCTCTTGGAGAACTTTGTTGCCTTGCAACTGATGATTGCAAGCCACTCAATGACGGCGTCGAGGGGGTTTGCTGCATTGGAAACCCCCGGCCAACCGAGAGTCCGCAGTTCAGCCTGCAATGTGTCCAGGTGTCGGCCCGGATTGCTTAGGTAGAGTCGCGCGAGGCCTCGCTCATTTGGATTAGCGGCCTGGAACAATGGTTTGAGCGCCTTGCGGATCTTGCCAAAAATTGTAACTGCCTTCTGCGGGTCGGTTTGGACTATGTCGGCAAACGTTAGGATTTCTCCTCCGGGGCCCGCCACGAACTCGGCGGCATGCATTGAGCATCCTTCTCCAGACATTTGCAGAAGAAGTGCGGGTTGCCTGTGGTCGGCATCCTTGAGGCGCAGCTGGGCGTCGCTCGAGAAGCTTAACACTTCATAGCCGCCCATTTCGTTTTTGAACAGTTTGATGACATAATCCTTGAGTGGTCCGCCGTCGCATGCAATGGGCTTGGCCTTGAATAGCCAGGCGTCGGAGCGACCCCGTCGGGCATTGCTGATTCGCACCTCTCGACACCCACGAAAGGCTGCCCTCACAATTCGCTCCCATCCCACGAAGTCGACGCCATCTTGGAGATCAAGGTGGACGGGCTTCCGATTTGAGCAGTGGCTTCGTCGGGAGAAGCGCGACCACCAATCGAGGCGATCAACAACCTTGTCTAGCGCGGCATCATTGTATTCCCAGCCGCGCATTTCGCGGTTGCCGAAAGGTCGAGGATCCGCTGGCTCGTCCTTCCAATCCGTAGGCGTACTGTGGGGAGTCGTGTAGAGGATCCCGGTGTCCCGGTCCTCTGGCATGAAAACGGTTTTTGCGATATCGGTGAAAACTCGGCAGTCGTTGACCGACGTGCCGACCGGAACGACGACATCGCAGTGGGCTCCTTTGGCCAGGATTTCTTCTAGGCCCCTCGCGTCGGCGGCGGTCGCTAGTTCAATCCCTTTCGCCGCCAGTTTCGCTTCGAATTCTGGAGGCGGGGGAGAACTTGAGAAATAGAGGCAAAGGCGAGGCGGTCGTCGCGGTGGCGGCGGTGGTGAAGCAGACAAGCTACGTGGCCCTAGTTTCCAATTGGCGCATGTCGCCATACGCTTCGTAGAACCTGCAGATGCACTTGTCGCGGCGGCGCACTCGGGCAGCTCGCAGGTCTCCTTCGAGGTAGCTGTACGTGTATTTGGCGTGGGGCAAGCCGCCGGCCCCGGTCAGTACATCGAGGAGTTTTGTGATGGCGAGGCTTGCTACGAACGTATTGAGCGAGATGACGCTAGGGGCCTTTTCGTCGAGGCCTGCTACGTAACCCTCCTTGCGAAGGCGTTTGTACTCTGCGGGCGAAAGGTTCTCGGTTTGGACTGTGGCGTGGTTGATGTTGCCGAAGCATTCCATGCAGGGGCCATCTGGGACTACGAAGGTCATCCTGGCGCTGGCGGCCTGGATTCGTCCATTTTGCGCGTCGATGCGGTTGCCCATGTCAATGAAAGGACGCATGTATTGGCAAGCAAATTGATTGGCCAACGCACGACTGGTCTCCGTGTCAGTGCAGCCCAGCACAACATCGGCTTCCTTTAGCAAGGCCGTGTGGCCGACCAAGTTGACCTGATGCGCCTCGATTTTCGTCGTCGGACTGACCTTGGAGAGCCACTTCTTGAGAATCTGGACCTTTGGCTTGCCGACGTCGGACGGCGTTGACCCGTAAACGCGGCTGAGGTTACTCTCCTCGAGAATGTCGTCATCCATCAGGATGATTCGTCCAACGCCGAGTCGCGCCAACATCTCCGCGCAAGCGCTGCCCGTTCCGCCGGCGCCGATAATGGCCACCGCGGAGTTTTCCAATTCGTGTTGGCCATCGGCCCCTAGTGCACGGACTTGGCGGTCGTGCACGGCGAAATCCCGGGTGCGCAGCCTGTCATCGTGACCCATTGGAACACGGGTTAGTTGGTCGCCGACAATGACGAGTTCGTCAACGGGGGTAGACTTCCCCTGTGCGCCGCGAAAATCCCACTCGCGGGCCTTGACGGCAGCAGTGCCTCGCACGAGACTGACGAGGGGCCACTTGCCGTCGCCGAGGTGATGGAATACCTGGAGCTCGCGGGCTTCGCCCCAGTTGTCCGACATCGAGAACTGTACGTTGCGCGACTGCATGGGATGGCTGTGCATCGCCAGCAAACCGAGCCCTTGCCGCTCGCAGCGTCCGGCCATCTGGTTGATGAAAGCCGGGGCGATTAGAAGGTGGACCCGGTTGCGGTCGTGGTAGTCTTGCTCTGTCAGGAAGAAAACCTCTCGGACCAGGTAATCGATCGTGTTCGCGGTCCGTGAAACTCCAATCAAAGCGTAAGCCGCCGTTTCCCGCTCTTCAGCGTCGAATGCGCGTGAAATCTCGTCCCAGTCCGCCTTCTTGATTAGGATGCGGCGTCGCATCTCAATCTCCCTGTTGGAGTCGGCGGTCCACGAAGGCGATGAAATCGTCCAATGTGTCCTGGATGGGAGTCCATCCGGACTTGAGGTGCCACGAAAACCGCTGCCACTTCAGCCCAAAATAGTCTTCCCTCTGCTCGGACGCTTGGGGGACGCCGCCGCTGGCGAGCTTGAGGAAGGGGCGGTTCCAGAACATATCGGGCGCTGCATGCGGGTAGAGTTTCTGAATCCTTAGTAGGATGTCGACCCGATCCGCGGGCGTTCCTTCAGCAACGGCGCTGTCCGGGGTGGCGGTAAATAGGAATTTTCCAGCCGGAACCGGGTAATCGCGCAGCAGGATGCCGTAGAAGTTGCCGTCGAAGCCGATGACCTCGACGCGGTGGCTGGCCTTGAGGGCCTCGATTTCCTGTTTCAGGACGTCGTTGTCCACCGTGACGGGCGGATTGCCCTCAGGCATCCATGCCCCGGTTGCCCGCGGGGATGGCACGGAACTTCATTCCGTTTCGGATTTTGACGACTTGGCTGTCGCCGATGGCCTCGTCGACCGGGGGGCCCGAGCCGGGCTCGTGGACGAGGAAGAGTTCGTAGTCGGGCTTGACGCCGCCCGGGGCGGCCAGTGCCTTGATTTGGGCGCCGGTGAGCTCGTCGGATTCGGTCTGGTACGGCTTGTTGTTTACGTGGATGGTGTGCTTTTCTTTGGCCATAGTATTCCTCGTGGAAGGGTCTAGTTGGTGGCGGCCCAGGCGGCGACGGTCTTGTCGCGTGACTTACCGAGGTGCGTTGTTCCGGGGTTGAGGTGCTTCTTCTGAGTCAACTCGATGTGCAAATGTCGGTTTAGTGCCTCCGCGGCGGCGATGTTATTGGGTCGGGCGAATTCGATGCGGTACCGGTTGGCTTTTCCGGGCCTCAGATGGCTCGGCGCCATGTTCGGGTAGAGGCCCGTGTCCTCGACCATCCAGCCGCGGCGGCGCACTGCGGCCAATTCTAGGAGCTGCCAGCCCCACAAGGTCAGGACTTTGCCGTATGTCGCCTCGGTGCTGGCGTTACCGCCGGCGGTGTATGTGACGCGGGGTGTCATGGCCGAGTGGTAGGTGGCGAATGCTACGCCGAGGTCCAAGAAGGCCGGGCCGAGGGGCCCGACGTCGCTGGCCACGACGAACATGCCAGCCTGCCGCGCCACTTGGACGACCGCCTTGACGAATTCCTTGGCACCCACGATGTGGTCACCGGTCTTGCTCAACTGGGTCGGGTCAATGAAGCTGAGGTGAACGGCCCAATACGGGTTGTCTCCGGCCAGGACCGCGGCGCGCAGGTTAAGGACGAGGCTGCGCAACATGTCGGGTTCTGTGAGCATGTTGGGGTGCAGGTGGAGCGGATAGAGGAGGCCGACGTCGGCGCTGCCGCGCGCCAGGTCCCATACCTGCGTCGCGGCGTTAAGGACCTCGCGCTGCTTGTCAGGACTACTCGCGAGTTCCGCCGTGGCCGGAGGGACGGGTGGGGCCACGAGATTTACGCCCAACAACCCGGCGAAGGCGATTTGCTGCTGGAGGAAACGGAAGTAACGGTTCTCCTTGGCAGCCTCGACCCAGAAGCCAGCGGGCGTTTCGGCCTCTAGGATGCCGGCCATCTCCGCGAAGGCGCCTTCGTTGCTTGCGAGGGCCTCGATGGCCTTGTCGTTCGGGTTGAGGAATAACTCGGGGGGGATAAAGCCGAAAGAGGGACGGCGCTTGACCATGTCCTCGGCCTTGACGTTGTCCGTGTCGAAGAACTCGCGCTGACGGATGTTGAGCAGTTGTGAACGGATTTTCGAGGCGTGCGCCAAGTTGACCTCCATGGGCACGGTGGGATCAAGGAACCCGCAGCGCGCGAGGCCGAGCGGGTCCTCGCTGGTTCGAAGCATGGGCGCCATCTTGTGGATCTCGATGTTTGTGTAGCCGGGGAATGATGCAGTGCCCAAGAGGCTAGAGCCGACCGCTTCGCGAACGAGGAGTGTCTTCATGCCTGGCTGACCTCCTGGTGGCTCTCGTACCTCTGCTTGATTTCCTGCAGCAACAGGAGGAGTTCGTCGAGACCCGCGTAGTCGATGAAAATCGCGCCTTCAACACGGTCGCCGGAGAGAAGCGAATAGGTGCGTTCCTGTAATTGGATCGCGGGGCCGCTGCGACTCTGCTGCACGGTGGCCTGGTAGGTTTTGCCACGGACCTCTCTGCTGACCTTCAGCAATGGGTGAATCAAGCGGCCGTTGGGGTAGTACGTGATGACAGCACGTGCGCCGGGCTGGTTAGAGTAGACTTCTCGTTCGCGCTCGAGGCCCTCGAGGTCCTTCACGACGGTCGGCTTCGTGGCCGAGACGTTGAAGCGCCTGAGCAGATCGACGACCTGAGGGGCCGTGATACCGTCCGGGTGCGCTTTGACGATTTGGAGGACCGTGCCGCGCCGGACATGCGCCTCGACGGGTGCGCCGGGGGCTTCGGACTGCAAATCTCCGAGGAAATGCGCTGCGGTCAGGTTTTGGAATTGAACCATAATTGCCACCTAGAAAGTCATATGTGGCATTTACTATGAATAGATTACTACCATGGTAGAGTGAACGTGCGATCGTAGAGGAACGAACGCCGACTCCAGGGGTGAGCTGCCAGCGGCCTTCGCGCACAGAGGTCGGGTCTGTAGGCCCTTTGGAGCCCGAGTGCTAGGCATGGGGTTAAGTATCCACTCCCCGAATGGAGAAGCATGACACAACCGCAACCGCGCCGCCTACATGAGGAGCAACTGCCGCCGCGGCGTGCCCGCCCGGACCTGACAGTGCAGCAATCGCGCAGGGAATACGACCAGAACTTTCCTGGTTTGATTCGACGGATGGGGTAACCAAGTCCCTTGGCCGACGCCTTCCGCGTCGCGGACCACCTGAAAGCCGTTGACTTGCGGTAAATCAACCTGGAAGAATGGAAGGAAGGCCCCGAATCGTACTTCGGGTCGACCCCCGAATGGGCGATGACGCAAGGCGAAGTTCTGCGCGGAATTGCTCGCCCGAAAGATGACGAGCTAGATTTCGTCATCAGCGAGATCCCCGCATATCCGACGACGCCTACCGGAATCCGGTCGTCGTGGGCCCACCACATGGCCGTCCACTCCGGGTACCATGCATGGCCGAACGCAAACCATCGCACGGCCATGCGGTCATTCAACTTCGCTTTGGCTCGCGCAGAGACCCTGAACGTGGGCTTTGAGGTCGCAGTCACAGGCGAGGATTTTGTCGCGATGAGCAAGGCCAGGCGTGACCTAGACGAAGGCATGTACACATTGGAAGAGCTCCGTAACCCTGGCCACGTCTACCGCGAGCTCCTGCGAGGTTTTCAGGATCGGCTCGTCATTGTCGCTGCCGACCAGCCAAACCAGCTCGCCAAGTTTGGGGGATCAGGTTAGGTTCGCGTCGTTGGCCCGCGAGAACGACCAAAGCGAAGTCTTGGCGCGCCGGGCCCAATCTCGTTCGACCCATACGTAGGCGGGTACCGGTCATTTCAGCCAACCATCCTATCACCTAGCAAGGCGAATTTCAATTGTTCGGGGGTTGGTAAGCTTGCATGGCTACATTGCGGACCACACGAGTTCACGAGTTCTTTCGGCCATCTCCCCAGTAGCTCCAACAAGCCGGCACCGCATTGCCTCGGCGGGCGTTCCAGTCAAACCCGGAAGGGGCCTGGTGTAGGCCAGCCGACCGGTCTGGATTCAGGGGCTCGAAGCATAGCACTGACCCTAAATCGTACCCCCGCCCACATTTCTAAATTTCATTTTTCCAGCGTTCTCACGCTTTTACGTCACCCTTGAAAGGCTTGAAGAGCGGGGGGACGTGTCAATTCCTGCGTGAAATGCTTCGTGTGTCGAGAGGACCTCGTCGACGAGGAGTCCTTGACGTGCAAGCCGTGCCGCGACTTCGCCATCGGCCGCCGCCTGCACCCCGGAAGCTCCACGCCCAAGACCTGGAAAGACGGTGATGTCGCCTTCTCGGCGTACTTGTCACGACTGGATGCCCTTGCCTACGCCCACGGAATTCCTCCACCCGTTGCAATTGAGGAGGCCGTTGGGGCATGGGCTCACTTCGTGCTCGCCCTTGACTACTACCACCATCACGATTACGAGAGCGCCCGTGCGGAGGCACGGCAGTCCCGCGTCCAGGGCGGTGCCGGATTTGCCGGCCTCCAAGAACACGCGGCCATCATCGAGGTCGCCAGTACGGAAGCCCTAGCCGGCAAGGTCCGCGACCTGTCACGACGGTACCGCGTGCACGCGCGCATCGACCTGCCCGCCTTGACGCTCGGAACCGATTTCCAACGCCCCGCCTGGGCATGCTACCAAGACGCCATCGACGCCGTGCGCGCCACCGACTTCAAGCAAGCCTACAAGCGCATTGACGATGGCCTACTGGCGGCAGGTGGCCGCGATGCCGTCAACACCGAAGTACAGTACCTCAAAGAACTCGGCCGCGCCATCTCACGTTCCCGCAAGCGCGGTCGCCGCTTCGCCCTCCACATCCACCCATCCCGAGCACAGGACGTGCTCGCGGTTTTCGACTACTTCGGCGTCCCCGCGCCAAGCGAACCGGCCTTGGCAAACCCCGCATGGGCAACCTTGGCCAAAGCCCACATCGCACACGACAACGGAGCATGGCAGACCTGTTACGCCTACATCGACGAAGCCCGTGCCTTGATGGCCACGGGCACGCCCGAGCTCGCCGCATTGGCCAAACTGCTGCGCGCGGTTGAGGAGTCGGTGCCGGTGGCAAAGCGGCCCGCCAATTATGCAATCCGTCGCAAAGGTCGCATCCATAAGCCAGTCTTTGCACGTCTCCGGCAAAAACTCGACCGCTAAACCGAACTTTTGTCGCAGCACAATTTGGGGAGCCCTTTCAACCCCCCGGAGGTTCCCCTCAGGTGCCGTCTGAGTCTTCACAGCGGTTTGATACCGCGTTGGGAACCACGACAGAACGGCTAATCGAGATTCACGCCGACCATCAATCGGGGCGGGGTCGGCGGAAACTGGAAGCGCTCAACCGATCAATGGCTGTCCTGATGGTTGCACAATGGGAGGCCTACGTTGAAGGGCTCCTGAAGGAAGCAATGCTGGAAGTTCGGCGAGCTTTGCAGGCGGCGCCACCACCTGGCCAACTTCCGGGTCTTGCAGCCTATGATGCCCTGCGGAACAAGGCGCATCTGGCAGTCCGGAACCTGCACACGCCAAAACCGGACAACATCGACGAACTCTATGAGGAATTCTTGAACCTGGGATTGACGACCCATTGGAGGCTTGTGGCTCGACGGCGACTGGGCGAAAACGGCACGGTTGAAGCCTTGAATCCGGCGCGTTCGCGGGCTTACTTGGAGCAATGGATGCAGATACGGCACGCAATTGCTCACGGCTCGGAGTTGCCTGACTACGTCTGGCTTGGCAATAATCGCCATGGAAGAGCTCTGGGGCTGAACAATGTGCGGCGCGGAGGGCTCCCGTTCTTCCGCGAATTGGTTGCAGTGACGGATTCGGCGGTGTCGTCGCATCTTGCCAATCAGTATGGCGTGGTCGTGAATTGGTGAGCAGCCAGCCGTCGGATTGTGTGCCCGGCCTGCGAGTGCTTCACGGCAGCCTCCGGAACTCCTCAGCGCGTTCCTTGGCGGGCTGACGACCGGACGGACATATCCAATCCTCGAAGAGACGACCATGGTCCTGCAACCAGGCCACGAAATCCTGCATCACGAATGAGGCCCACAGCAACGCGTCTTGCACGACGGAACTCAAGCCGTTGCGTCGCGGTCCCAGAAAGAGGCTCATGGTTTCACCTCGGGCCCCAATCCGTGTCATGGCGCGGCATTCCTGCGGGCAAGTCGGCTTGGCACTTCTGACACCACGTGTAGGACCAGTTGCCGTTACCTGCGGAGTCTACGAGCCTCGTTCCCACGAAGTGGGCGGGAACAGCAATCCAGGACTTGCCGCAGGCGAACTTGTACCAGTCCCCCACCCTCGGCCAGCCGGGCTTCAAGCCAACCTGCACGACGCGTACCGCCATTGGCAGGTCGACATAATCGGGGCCGGCATCGCGGGCAACGGCCCAGTGCACCAGCAAGGGGCTCCCGTCTTCCGCTTCGGACAGGCTGGACTTCATCCGGTCTTGCTCCGCGGGCCGCCCTCGAGGGCCAGGCAATAGAGTAGGACGAGGGCCGCATGCCGGTCCTGGTCAGCCAGCGTCTCACGACAAGTCGTGCAACGGAACCGGCCATCGACCTCCCCGACGTGGTACAATCCGCCGTTGATTTCATGGACGGTGAAGTTCTGGCGGTCGTGGCGAGTGATCAGGGCTTGACCGAGGACGTGGACGCCGAGCATAATGAGGCCGAGACGGTTGGCGTTGTCCTGCGCGATGGCAGCCGGGCTGGATTTCACGTGGCCGCCTCCGGATGATTCTGGGACGGCCGTGGGACCCCATCCTTGTCAAAGCGGGTTGGCTTGAGTCCAAGGCGGGCCAATTGATACGCAACTTGGCCCGGGTCACCAGTGACGCCGACAACGATGACGAACCCATCGGTGGGAACAACGGAGTGGCGAAGCGCGGTCGAAACGAGGGCCGAGTGGCCGAGGCGGCCGCACTGCACTTGGTTGCGGATGCGGTCCCACCAGATGTCGATGAAGTCGCTGGGCACTTCGATGATCCAGGCGCCAACGTGTTCATCGTGGTCGGCGCCGGGGGCCCAAGCGTGCATCCAGTAGTCCTTGGTGTACGTGGAAGGCTTGGCATCGAGGCGGACGTCACGTGGCTTCATGACAACCGCCTCAACCCGATGAGGAGGACCATGAAGCCGAAGGCGGTGAGGATGACCAGCAGCAGCATGGCCGACCACGCCACGACCACCAGGGCGGGTAACAGGATGAGCCACCATGGCCAGTGGATGTGGCCCTCGATGCGGAGGTAGGCCAGCAAGGCTGAGGCGATCACCAGGGTGAACGAGTTGAGCGTCAGCCTGACGATGCGGCCCTTCACGCTCATTGGTCCGCCTCCTCTTCGAGCATTGCATCGATGTCCGCGTGTGGCCAGTTCCAGGTCGGCAGGATGGCGGAGCCGAGATCCTTGGCGCACATCGATTCGCTGCGGTGCTGGCGGCCGCACAGGCGCTGGTGGCACGGCCGGCACAGGCAGCCGCCGCGATGGCCAACGACGCCCGGGAGGTTCATGGGTTGCCAGTGGACGAGCATGCGCCATGGGGCGCGCTTGACTCCGCACACCTTGCACTGGCATTTCCACACGAACTTCGCCTTGAACGGCAGGACGAGGGCGAAGCGAATCCAGTTGCAGATGCCCTCGACGAAGGCGGTGAGCTTCACATCATCACCCCGGACTGTAGGTTGCCTGGCGCGGGCAGGCTCCAGGTGCCTTGGATACCTGGCACGCTCGGCGATTTGACGTTGCGGGTGGCCAGCTGCGCTTTGAGAACCTCGACGGTGGCCAGGACGTCCTCGAGGGGGTCGTGGGCGCGGGGGTGGGGTTTGCCGCAGTAGGATTGGAGGGCGGCCGTGAGGGTGCGGGGGTGTTCGTTGCAGAAGATGCGGAACGGGTCGACGACGGGGAGGTTGGGCGGGAAGCCGGCCAAGCCGGCGCGTTGGAGCTCGTGGTGGATGATGCTGAGGTCGAAGTTCACGTTGTAGCCGACCACGGGGCGCTTCAGGAGAAGGGCGCGGACGCGTTGCGCGACGTCCTTGAACATGCCGAGGCCCTTGACGGCCTCATTCGTGATGCCGTGGCGAGCCACGGCCTCGGCGGGAATCAAGATACCGGGCTCGAAGCGCTGCATGAGCGTGTTCTCGACGTTGAGGTCCGCGTCGAGCAGGGCGATGGCGATTGCGACGATGCGGTCTTTGCGTGGGTTCATGCCGGTGGACTCGACGTCCACGGCGACGTAGGAAGCCATGCCTTGGCCGAGCCTGCCGGGCTACTCAACGGCAGCCTCATGACGAAGCAAACCATCCGACCAAGACTTCCGTGAGCGCCTCCTCTGTTGAGAATATGAACCCCGGGTCTGCGCGACCAATCATGGTGGCCCAAACCCAACGCCCAAACCTAACGTTAGGTTTGGCCGCCTCCTGCTGTTGCCGCGTCGAGGCGTAGATTCAGCCCTGGTGGATTGCCAAGTCCCTGCCGCGCGCCCGGTTGGCTTATATCCCTCCCCGTCTCCGCCAGTTCCAGCAACAGGTCAGGGAACTCTCCCTCCCCGGCCTGGATACCGCAACTTGCCCGAGCGGTCGGGTCGCAGCGATGCCCCAGGAGTCGTTACCTGGGTCGCGCTGCCAAGGAGTCGGAATGGGGTTCCACCCATACCCGGCTTCGCCGCAACACAGGAGACAACGCATTCCCATGGCCATCCGTGACATCGGCATCGACGTGCAGGCGCCCAAGCGCGACCCCGCTCCCGGCGACCGCATGAACCCCTTCAACGGCACGCTCACCGTGCGCGGCTCCGTCATCGTCGGCACCGTCGTGTCGGCGAAGATGCAGAACACCGCCATCGTCGAGAAGCAGCACCAGCGTGTCGTCGAGAAGTACGAGCGCATTGAGAAGCGCACCCGCCGCTACGCGGCCCACATCCCTTCCAACATTGACGTCAAGGCCGGCGACGAAGTCGTCATCGCCGAGTGCCGCCCGCTCTCCAAGACTGTCAACTTCGTCGTCGTCGAGAACCGCGGCAACCCGCAGGAACTCAAGGCGCACCACACCGACACCGTGGACTCCGGCAAGGCCGCCCGCGCCACCTCCAAGGCCGCCGCCAAGCCGGCCGCCAAGAAGCCGGTCGTCAAGGCCATCAAGGAGGCCTAAGCCATGCGTGGAATCCCCGGCAACGTCACGCGCGGCCTGCCCCGCGGCGCCCGCATGGAAGTCATCGACAACACCGGCGCCAAGGAAGTCGAGATCATCATGGTCCCCAAGCTCGGCGGCGTCATGAAGCGCTACCCGGCCGCCGGTGTCGGCGACATGATCATCGTGTCCGTCAAGAAGGGCACGCCCGAGATGCGCCGCCAAATCCTGTACGCCGTGGTCGTGCGCCAGCGCCGCCCCTTCCAGCGCCAGGACGGCACCACCGTCACGTTCGAAGACAACGCCTGCGTCATCATCAACCAGGATGACGGGGAAGTCAAGGGCTCCCAGATCAAGGGACCCGTCGCCCGCGAGGCCGCGCTCCGCTGGCCCCGCATCGCCGCCACCGCGGCAACCATTGTCTGAGGTGCTAAGATGACCAAAATCCTCTCCAGCCAGCCCCGCAAACAGCGCCTGGCGCGCTACAACGCGCCCCACCACCAGGCCCGCAAGCAGATGGCCAGCCACCTCTCCGAGGAGCTGCTTCTGAAGTACAACCGCCGCTCGATGACCGTCATCACCGGCGATGAAGTCAAGCTGCTGCGCGGCGACCACAAGGGCAAGTCCGGCAAGATTGTCGGCGTCGACGTCACGGTCCGCAAGGTCGTCGTCGAGGGCGTCACCAACAAGAAGGCCGACGGAACCGAGGTTCCCCTCCCCGTCGACCCGAGCAACCTCCTCATCGTCAAGCTCAACCTGGAGGACAAGCGTCGCCAGGCCAAGCTCGACGAGACCGCCAACGCCGCCAAGGGCGAGCCCAAGGTCCAGAAGGCCAGCAAGGCCTCCGGCAAGGGCGGCAAGAAGACGGCCACCAAGAAGGAGGCCTAAGCAATGAGCAAGCACCTGAAGCGCCTGGCCGCCCCGCGCAGCTGGGTCATCCCCCGCAAGACCAACGTCTACACGACCAAGCCCCGCCCGGGCGCGCACCCCCTCGAGCGCGCGCTGCCCCTGGGCACGGTCGTCCGTGACTTCCTGAAGCTGGCCACCACCGGCCGCGAAGCCGCCCGCGTCATCGGCGCCGGCGACGTCACCGTCGACGGCCGCATCGTCAAGGACGCCAAGTTCGCCGTCGGCTTCATGGACGTCGTCGCGGTCCCCAAGACCAAGCAGGCCTGGCGCGTCTTCATCGACGACAAGGCCCGCCTCCGCCTCATGCCCATCGAGTCGGCCCAGGCCGGATGGAAGCTGGCGCAGATCACCGGCAAGACCACCGTCTCCGGCGGCCGCACCCAGCTCAACTTCCACGATGGCCGCAACCTGCTGGTCAAGAAGGACGACTACTCGACCGGCGATGTCCTGCGCCTCGAGCTGCCGACCCAGAAGGTCCTCGGCCACTTCCCGCTCAAGGAGGGCTCGTCGGTGCTCATCACCGACGGCCGCCACGCCGGCGAAGTCGCGCCCGTCAAGGCCATCGAGGTCACGCGCAGCCACAAGGCCAACCTCATCCACCTCGCCGTCGGCGATGTCGCGTTCACGACCATCAAGCCGTACGCCTTCCCGATTGGCGACCAGTCCAACCTCCCCAAGGCCGAGGTGAAGTCCATTGTCTAAGACCGTCCAGACCCGCAAGCCTGCCTCCAGCAAGGGCAACCCCATGCAACAGCCCCGCATCGCCAAGGTCACCGTCAACATCGGTGTCGGCGAGGGCGGCGAGAAGCTGCAGAAGGCCGAGAAGGTCCTGGCCAAGCTCACCGGCCACAAGCCGGTGCGCACCCTGGGCAAGGTCATGAACCGCGAGCTCAACGTCAAGATGGGCGACCCGCTGGGCTGCAAGGTCACCCTGCGCGGCGAGGACGCGGACAAGTTCGTCTCGCGCGCCCTCTACACGCGCAAGAACAAGGTGTACGACTACTCGTTCGACAACCAGGGCAACCTGCAGTTCGGCGTGTCGGACTACACCAACTTCGAAGGCGAGCGCTACGACCCCGACATCGGCGTCTTCGGCATGGACGTCTGCATCACGCTCGAGAAGGCCGGCCACCGCATCAAGCGCCGCCGCGTCATGGCTCGCAGCGTCCCGCCCGCGCACCGCGTCACCCGCGACGAGGCCAAGGCCTTCCTCTCCGAGAAATTCGCCATCGAGGTGGTCTGAGCATGAGCAGCCTAATCATCAAGGAACGCCAGGTCTACAAGGGCATCTACGAAGGCTGCCGCCGCTGCGGCCAGATGCGCTCGATGGTCCGTCGCTACGGCCTGCGGCTCTGCCGCCACTGCTTCCGCGAGACCGCCCGCGATCTCGGCTTCAAAAAGTACTCCTGAGGTGTCACGATGCAAAACGATCCCCTCGCCGATGCCCTCACCGTCTTGCGCAACGCTGAACGCGCTGGCAAGACCGAGGCCACCATCACCCCCGCCAGCAAGCTCGTCGGACGCGTCCTCAAGGTCATGCAGGACAAGGCCTACATCGGCCCCTTCGAGTACCAAGACGACGGCCGCGGCGGCCTCTACAAGGTCACCCTTGTGGGCGCCATCAACAACTGCGGCGTCATCAAGCCCCGCTACGCCATCAAGAAGGGCGAGTTCGACTCCTGGGAGGCGCGCTTCCTGCCCGCCCGTGACTTCGGCTCGCTCATCCTCACCACCACGGGTGGCGTGATCGACCAATACAAGGCGAAGGAGTCCGGCACCGGTGGCCGTCTCCTGGCCTACGTCTACTGAGGTGAATGACCCATGCCAACTCTCGCTGAAGTCGTCCACAACATCCCGATTCCCCAGGGCGTCACGATTACCGTGAAGCCGGGCTCGAACATGACGGTCGTCAAGGGACCGAAGGGCACGCTCGAGCGCGCCTTCCGCGTCCACGAAGTCGCCGTCAAGATCGAAGACAACGCCGTCGTCATCACGAAGGAACTGCCGCGCCGCAAGGAGAAGGCCATCGCCGGCTCCTACGCTGCACACGTGCAGAACATGATCGTCGGCGTCACCGAAGGCTGGACCTACTCGATGAAGGCCGTGTTCAACCACTTCCCCATCAAGATGACCATCCACGGTGACGAGTTCCATGTCGAGAACTTCCTTGGCGAACGCGCCCCGCGCACCGCCAAGATCGTCCCCGGCGTCAAAATCACCGTCAAGGGCGCCGATGTGACCCTTGAGGGCATCGACGTGCAGTCCGTGAGCCAGACGGCCGCGAACATCGAGAACTGCACCAAGATCCGCAACAAGGACATCCGCGTCTTCCAAGACGGGGTCTACATCACAAAGAAGGGTGAGTAAAATGGCTGACAAGAAGTCCACCACCGGCGCCACGAAGTCCGTCAAGGACGCCCCCGCGGCGGCCCCGGCTGAGACCAAGACCGAGCCGGCGAACGTGGCCTACACGGCCAACGCCAAGCCCAAGCTCGATGACGACCAGAAGAGCGCCCTCGGCATCCGCCGCGCCAAGAACGCGAAGCGGCCGGCGTTCCGCCGCCACGAATGGTGGCGCTACAAGAAGCTCGGCGGCAAGAACGCCCCGTGGCGCCTGCCCAACGGCATCCACTCCAAGGTGCGCCGGCACTTCAAGTACCGCCCGCCCCTGGTGTCGATTGGCTACGGCGGCCCCGCCGTCGTCCGCGGCCTGCACCCCTCGGGCTTCGAGGAAGTCCTCGTCCACAACGTCGCTGAACTGGTCCTCATCAACAAGGAGACCCAGGCCGCCCGCGTCGGCGGCACCGTCGGCGGCCGCAAGGCCAAGGCCATCGAGGCCGAAGCCGACAAGCGCGGCATCCACATCTTGAACCGGAGGATGGCGTAATGGCCGACCTGAAGAACCAGAAGCGGCTCGCCGCCTCGGTCATGAAGGTCGGCGCCTCGCGCGTCCGCCTCGACCCCGACCGCGGCGACGAGATCGCCACGGCCGTCACCCGTGCCGACGTGCGCAAGCTCGTCGACGGCGGCGTCATCACGGCCGTCCAGAAGGCCGGCGTGTCGCGCGGCCGCGGCCGCAAGCTCGACCAGCAGAAGGCCAAGGGCCGCCGCACCGGTCCGGGCTCGCGCAAGGGCGCCGCCAACGCGCGCCGCCCCCGCAAGGAGAACTGGATCATGCGCATCCGCGCCTTGCGCGATGAGCTGAGCGTCCTTCGCGAGAAGGGCGCCATCGACGTCGCGGTCTACCGCGACTACTACGTGCGCGCCAAGGGCGGACAGTTCCGCTCGCGCGCCCACATGAAGTCGCACATGAAGACCGAAGGCGCCCTCTCTGAAGAGGTGCAAATCTAATGGCCACATCCCCCCGCACCCGCGTTCCCTTCCGGCGCCGCCGCGAAGGCCGGACCAACTACCGCACCCGTCTGGCCTTGTTGAAGTCCAACGAGACCCGCCTGGTCGTCCGCCGCACCAACGGCAACGTCATCGTCCAGTTCGTTGACTGGACGCAGGGCGGCGACGCCGTCAAGGCGACGGCCGTCGCGCAAGAGCTCGCCAAGCTGGGCTGGGAAGGTTCCGCGAAGAACACTCCCGCCGCGTACCTGACCGGCCTCCTGGCCGGCAAGCGCGCCGCCGCCGCTGGCGTCGAATCCGCCGTCCTTGACATCGGTCGCCACACGCCCACGAAGGGCTCGCGCGTCTTTGCCGCCCTCAAGGGCGTCCTGGACGCCGGCATCGATGTGCCGCACGGAGGCGAGGAAATCTACCCGAGCGAGGACCGTCTCAACGGGACGTTCCTTGAGCTCGAATCGAACTTCAATGCCGTGAAGGCCAAGATTGGCTCTTCCGCGGCTAAGTCTGACGACGAGGAAGCGTAACATGGCATCCACCACCCCCCAGGGCGCCCGCCCCGGGAAGCCCGAGAAAACGTTCAAGCGCACCAACTTCGGCGCCCCCGCGGCGCCCCGCCCGGCCTTCGATGGACCGCGCGGCCCCGGCGGCCCTGGTGGCCCCGGCGGCCGTGGCGGCTTCGGCGGCCGTGGCGCCGCCGTCCGCCCGGACGGCCGCCGCTCCGTGTCCGCCCAGCGTGGCCGCCCCGGCGCCGGCGGTGCCGGCGGCCGTGGCGGAGCCGGCGGCCCGCGCCGCCGCCGCGACGACGGTGAACCGAAGGCTCCGTGGGAGCCCAAGACCCGCCTCGGCAAGCTCGTCAAGGGCGGCCAGGTCAAGACGATGAGCGAGGCCCTTGCGACCAAGCTCCCCCTGCGCGAGCCGGAAATCGTCGACGCCCTGCTGCCCGAGATGGCCGACGAGGTCCTCAACATCATGATGGTCCAGCGCATGACCGACTCCGGCCGCCGCATCCGTTTCAGCATCACCGCTGTGACGGGCAACAAGGACGGCTTCGTCGGTCTCGGCATGGCCAAGGGCAAGGAAGTCGGCCCGACGATCAAGCGCGCCATCGACCGCGCCAAGATCAACCTCATCGAGGTCCACCGCGGCTCCGGCTCCTGGTCCTCGGGTGCCGGTGCTCCCGCCATGTCCATCCCGTACAAGATCTTCGGAAAGTGCGCCTCGACCGAGGTCACCATCAAGCCGGCGCCGCAAGGCACCGGCCTGGTCGGCGGCAAGACGGCCCGCGCCGTCCTCGGTCTGGCCGGCATCCAGGACGCCTGGGTTTACACCCGTGGCCAGACGCGCACCTCGACGAACTACGCCAAGGCCCTGTTCAACGCGCTCACCAGCATCCCCGACGTCAAGATGACGCCGGAGCAGCGCTCGCGTGTGCAGATCGTCGCGGGCGCCCAGCGCGTCCCGACGCCCCGCACCATGGTCGAGGGCGGAGTCGAGGGCGTCGCGCCCACGGCCGCCCCCACCTCCGGAGGTGTCGCCTAATGGCGTTCACCATCATCCGCCTGCGCGGCACGCAGAACCTGAACCCCAAGACCAAGGACACGTTGAAGTACATGCGGCTCAACCGCGTGAACCACGCCGTCGTCCTGCCGGAATCCGACACGACCAAGGGCATGCTCCAGGTCGCGAAGGACTACGTCACCTGGGGCGAGGTCGACGCCAAGACGCTCGCCGCCGTCATCAAGACGCGCGGCCGCCTGGTCGGCGACAACCCGCTCACCGACGCCCACGTCGCCAAGGGAACCCCGTTCAAGACCGTGGACGCCCTGGCCGAGGCCATCGTCGCCGGCAAGTTCGCCTACAAGGACATCCCGGACATCAAGCCGATCTTCCGCCTGCACCCGGCGAAGAACGGCCTTGAGGGCATCAAGCGCAGCGTCCAGGCCGGCGGGGCCCTCGGCTACCGCGGACCGGGCATCAACCAACTGCTGGGCCGCATGCTCGGCGTCGCGGACGAGGTCGGCCAGGCCGCCCACCGCGTCGCCCACGCGGAGAAGCAGACGGCGCACGCCGCTTCCAAGAAGCCCGCCCACAAGGAGGCTGCATAATGGCCTCCGGTGGACGCGCCAAGCGCTTCCGTGGCAACCACACGCACGGCCGCGGCAAGAAGGCCGGCCGTGGCGCAGGTCTCAAGGGCGGCCGCGGCCGCGCCGGCGCCAACAAGCACCGCTTCCTGCAGCTGCAGATCCTCGGCGGCAAGCACGAGCACCTGGCCGCCAAGCGCTGGGGCCGTGTCGGCTTCAAGTACCGCAGCCGTGACGGCAACCCGAAGCCGGTCTCCGTCAACGTTGGCGACCTCGCCCTTCGCTTCCCCGGCATGGCCGAGGTCGACCTGAAGGCGCAGGGCATCGGCAAGCTGCTCGGTTCCGGCGACATCAGCCACAAGGTGTCCGTCAAGGTCGACCACGCGTCGGCCGGCGCCATCTCGAAGGTCAAGGCCGCCGGCGGCCAGGTCACCGTCCTGGTGGCCAAGGTCGTCAAGGCCCCCGCCAAGCCGGATGCCAAGGGTGCCCCGGCGAAGCCGGGCGCCGCGCCTGCCGCCCCCAAGGGCGACAAGCCCGCCAAGCCGCAGAAGTAAGGCCAACCCGCAGGCTCCTCTTCCTCTCCTTCCTCTCCTTCAATCGGGGCGCTTAAGAGGGACCCCCCTCTGGCGCACCCAATCCCCCGGTCCCCCCGGTGAGCCTCCATGGCCGAGACCCGCTCCAGCCTGTACGCACTCAAGCCCCTCATCGACCGCTGGCCTGCGGTCCGCAAGCCGGAGGGCCACGTCTCGTTCAAGACGAAGCTCCTCTGGACGACCGGTTGTCTCCTGCTCTACTTCGCGCTGTCCAACATCGCGCTGTTCGGCGTCGCGCAAAGCCAACTCGACATCTTCGCCAACTTCCGCGCCATCCTGGCCGGGCAGTCCGGCACCCTGATGCACCTCGGCATCGGCCCCATCGTCACGGGCTCGATCGTCATGCAGCTCTTCACGGGCGCCAAGATCATCAAGCTCGACCTCACCAAGGAAGAGGACAAGGCGATCTACCAGGGCGCCCAGAAGGTCGTCGTCTTCCTCTTCATCTTCATCGAGGCCGTTCCCCAGGTGTTCGGCTTCCTGAACCCGGATGCCGCCTTCAGCGCCTCCGTCGGAGAGGGCTGGTCCCGCACCGTCATCATCATGCAGCTGGCGCTCGGCGCCATGGCGGTCTTCCTGATGGACGAGCTCATCTCCAAGTGGGGCATCGGCTCGGGCATCTCGCTCTTCATCGCCGCCGGTGTGTCGCAGTCGCTCTTCCAGGGCACCCTGAACTGGCAGATGGCCGTTCCCTCGGTCGGCCAGTACGACCCCGTCTCGAACCCGCCCATCGGCACCATCCCGATGACCATCTACGTGTTCAGCCAGCGCAGCATCTCGAGCCTGGTGCACGGCGGCGGCTTCGAGCAGGTGTTCATCGGCAACAACGCGTTCCCGAACCCGCTTCTGACCTTCTTCGGCACGATCATGATCTTCATGTTCGTGGTCTACGCCGAAAGCAGCCGCATCGAGCTGCCCCTGGCGCACGGCAAGGTCCGTGGCGCCCGCGGTCGCTACCCGCTGCGCCTGATCTACGCCAGCAACATCCCCGTCATCCTGATGGGCGCCTTGCTGGCCAACGTCAACATCTTCAGCCTGCTGCTGTGGCAGCACCCGTTCTTCTCGAAGATCCCGGTCATCGGCCACGCCTGGTGGGTCGGCGCCTACGAGGCCGGCTCGGGCTCGCTGCAACCGGTGGCCGGCGGCGCGTGGTACCTCACCACGTTCCGCGGTTTGAACGACTGGTTCCTGCCCATCTTTGACTTCGACACGTACGGCGGCTACGCCTCGGGCCACGCGCCCTGGCAGATCCTCATCAAGATTGGCCTGTACCTGTTCCTGTTCATCGGCGGTTCCATCCTCTTCGCCAAGTTTTGGGTCGAAACCACGAACATGGGCCCGCACGCGGTGGCCAAGCAGATTGAGAAGTCCGGCATGCAGATTCCCGGTTTCCGCCGCGACCCCCGCGTCTTGGAGAAGGTCCTGGAGCGCTACATCCCGACGCTCACCGTCATCGGCGGCGCCACCGTCGGTGCCCTGGCCGCCTTCGCCGACATGATTGGCACGGTCGGGCAGGCGTCCGGCACGGGTCTTCTGCTCGCCGTTGGCATCTTCATGCGCATGTATGAGCAGATTGCCAAGGAGCAGGTCATGGAAATGCATCCGATGCTCCGTGGCTTCTTCGGCGCCGAGTAGATTCGCCGGATTCGCCCCCGCGATTGGCCGGATTCTGTTGCCCGAGTGCTAGCCAAATCCGGCAAATCGGCGGGAATCCGGCAAATCTGATTGCCACAACGGCCTTGAACTGCCGAACATCGCGGAACTCCCATGGACGTCGTTGAGGACCTCCTTGAACTGGATTGGGAAGGCCCGTTGGCGGCCGTGGCCGATTTTCCCGCCATGCTGCTCTACGGAGCGGCGCTGACCTTCGCGGTGGCCAAGGGCCCCGCCGTGCTGGAGGCCATCCGCGCCGCGTTGGAGCCGCTCTTCGGTTCCGCGCAGGAGCGCAAGACCTTCCTGGGCGGCCGCCGCCTGGAGTGGAGCGGCCGCATGAACGCCGAGGCCAGCGTCCGCGGCGCGCAGGCCACCGTCCGCTTCGGCCAGCGCGTCAAAGGCAAACGGGTCGAGGAGGCCGTGCGTCGCCTCGCCGAGGTGCCCGAGGCGCGCCACCTGCGCCTGCAGGCCGGCGTCCGCCGCTTCGGCCGCGCCCCGGACAGCCCCCAACTTGACGGCTAGCGCCAGGTTCACTTCCCCCTGGACAACCGCCTTCGCCCGGCATGGGCGTCGAGCGGCGCTATGGTCCGACGCACAAGGTCCCGCGAGCCGTACCAGGACTACCGCCAGCTGCTGCAACAGCGTTGGCGACCGCATATCCTGGGGCGCGACCGCAACCGCTGCCGCGTCTGCAAGTCGAAGGAGAATCTCGAGATGGCGCACCTCACGGATTGCGTCGCCTTCGTCCGGGTGACGCGCCGCAAGGAGAGTGTGACGTTCTCCTTCCGCTGGGACAACCTGGTGACACTCTGCGCAGACTGCCACGCCCTGAGTCACAGCCACAAGGTGTCGCGGGAAGACGTGGAGCGCCGCCTGAACATCCTGCGCTTTCTGGAGTCGCTGCGCAAGCTGCGCGGCTGGCACTCCCCCTATGCGGTTCTTCCGCCGAATCAGGTCCCCGAGCGGTTGCGGCCGTTCCGGTCGTTCCACGATTGCATCCGGCTGACCCCGCTCATCCCTTTTCCCACGTTTGCGCGTTACGCGGCCGACGGCGGACTCGTGTTCCATGACCAAGAGGCACCCCCCCACCAGAGGACCTTGGTCGAAGCCACCGCGGAGCGTGATCCGCCGGTTGGATTGCCCGCCCTGTCACCACGGCGGCCGGTCCGTTCGGGCCTGGCCATGGATGCGGCCTTGGCAGCCGCGGCCTTCCCGGCATGAGCTGACTTAAACGGTCCCCTTAAGCCGGCGGCGGCCATCCCCCTGAGCGTGCGGGTCACCCGGCGCTTCCTCGTCGTCAACGGGGCCGCACTGGTGGCCGGCCTCGTCGTCGGGCTCGCTGCCGTCGGGTTTCGCTGGGTCATCAGCCTCATCGAGAGCTTGGCCTTCGAAGGGCGATTCGAGGCGACCGCGCGCGAGACGAATGAGTTCCTCACGAGCCCCTGGGGCTGGGCCGTCCTCTTGGTTCCGCTGTTGGGCGGCCTGGCCGTCGGTTTAATCCGCAAGGCGTGGCCGGAGTCGCGCCAGCGCGGCGTTGCCGAGGTCATGGCTGCCGTGCAGGCCCGCGGCGGCCACCTGCGCGCCCGCAGCTCGTGGGGGCACGCCATCATCTCCGCCATCACGGTGGGCACGGGTGGTTCCACCGGCCGGGAAGGCCCCATCGCCTACATCGGCGCGTCCCTCGGGTCCTCCGTCGCGCGCCGGTTCCGCCTGGGCCTACGCGACGTCAAGGTCCTGGTCGGCTGCGGCTTCGCTGCCGGCATCGCCGCCACCTTCAACGCGCCCGTCGGCGGCGTCCTCTTGGCTCTCGAGCTCATCGTGCCGGAGTTCAGCACGCATGCGTTCATCCCCCTGGTCTTGGCCACGGTCGTCGCCGTCACGTTGTCGCAGTTGGCCTTCGGCGACGCCGCGACGTTCGATGTCGGCGCGTTCGCGCTGGGTTCCCCGTGGGAGCTCCTGCTCTTCCTGCTGCTCGGCCTGTTCTGCGGCGTGGGTGCCGTGGGGTTCATCCGGGCCATGGCCGCCAGCCAGCGCTGGTGGGAACGCCTGCCCGTCGTCGACTGGATCAAACCAGCCCTCGGCGGGCTTGCCGTCGGCGTCCTGGGCCTGGCGATGTTCCGCGCCTTCGGCCAGTACCACCTCTTCGGCACCGGCTACGCCACCATCTCCGCCATCCTGAGCGACGACCCCCTTGTCGTGACCCTCGGCCTGCTCATCGTGCTTGCCGCCCTCAAGCCCATCGCGACCGCCATCACCATCGGCTCCGGCGGGGGCGGCGGCGTCTTCTCGGCCAGCCTGTTCGCGGGAGCCGCGTACGGCGGCATCCTCGGCCTGCTGGCCAACGCGCTGTTCCCCGCGCTCAACTTGAGCGTCGCAAGCTACGCCCTCGTCGGCATGGCGGCCTTCTACGCCGCCACGGCGCGCGCCACGCTGACCGCCATCGTCATCCTCGCCGAACTGGTGGGCGATTTCGGCATCCTGCTGCCCACGATGCTGTGCGCCGTCACCGCCGACGCTGTGAGCATTGCGCTCAGCAAGGAGTCGATCTACACGGTGCGCCTGAGCCAAAGCGGCATCCTGTACGACCACGACAAGATGGCCAGCCCCCTGGACGTCCTGCAAGTCAAGGACGTCATGAGCGCCGTCGTCGATACCTTGCCCGCCACCATGACCGTCGCCGACGCGTCCAATACGGTCCTCGACCACGGCCACACCGGGTACCCGGTCGTCGACGGCGACGGCAAGCTCGCTGGCGTCGTGACCCGCCGCGACCTCAACCGCCACGTGCAGGCCGGCAAGGGCACGGAGACCCTGGCCGCCGTCGTTCCAGGCCTGGTCATCACGGCCTACCCGGACGAGATGCTGCACAAGGCGCGCGACCGCATCTTCCAGCAGGAGATCGGCCGCCTCATCGTGGTGGACAAGGACGACCGGCGCCGCATCCTGGGCATCCTGACCCGCAGCGACCTCCTGCGCGCCGAAGCCGAACGCGACGTGGAGCACCAGGACTTCTTCGAGCGCTGAACGGGCTTTGGCACGAACGAGAACGGCCCGACGCCGACGAAACAAGGAAACGCACGGAACGCGCGGAAACCACGAACGCCAACGTTCAGCGGATTCCGTTGGTTCCTGGGGGGCCGCGGCGGTCGTCACCGGCCGCTTGGTGAGGCTTTTCCGGGTGTCTGGCCTCGGCGGGACCATGCCAAAGGTCGCCCCCCGGGCCGTTGCGAAGACCCCAAAGCCCACCGCCGGGGGCGCCAAGGGCCGGCCTTCGTCGGGCGCCAAGCCGGCTGCGGCCACCGTGGGTAAGGCAGCGTTTTCGCATTCCGATCTGCTGCGCCAGCTTGGGCTCGATGCCGACCGGCCGATGTCGGCCAGCAGCGACGGCCTCGCCTGGTTCGGCAAAGGCCCCGAGCGCGTCGTCCGGACTCCCATCGACCGCTCGGTCCTCGGCACGGTCCGCGACTCGACGGCCGCCGACCATGAGCGCGTCGTCGCCGGTCTCGCCAGCGCATTCCTGAGCTGGCGCACCGTGCCGGCGCCCAGGCGCGGCGAGCTGGTGCGGCGCTGGGGTCAGCGGCTGCGTGAGCTCAAGGAACCGCTCGGGACGCTGGTGAGCCTGGAGATGGGCAAGTCGCTGACCGAAGGCCGCGGCGAGGTGCAAGAAATGATCGACATCTGTGACTTCGCCGTCGGTCTGTCGCGCACCCTCGGCGGCAAGACGTTGCCGTCGGAGCGCCAGGACCACCGCATCATGGAGCAGTGGCACCCGCTGGGCATCGTCGGCGTCATCACCGCGTTCAACTTCCCCGTCGCCGTCTACGCGTGGAACGCCGCCATCGCCCTGGTGTGCGGAGACGTCGTGCTGTGGAAGCCGAGCGAGAAGACCCCGCTCACCGCCGTGGCCGTGCAGCGCATCCTGTCCGATTTGGCCAACGAGATGGGGTTCCCCGGCATCACCGGCCTGGTGAGCGGCGGCCTCGAGGTCGGCCAGAGAGTCGTCGACGACCGCCGCGTGCCGCTGGTCTCGGCCACCGGGTCGACCCGCATGGGCAAACAGGTCGGCCCCGCCGTGGCGGCGCGCATGGGAAAGAGCATCCTCGAGCTCGGCGGCAACAACGCCATCCTCGTGACGCCGTCGGCCGACCAGGCCCTCGCGCTGCGCGCCATCCTGTTCGGAGCCATCGGCACGGCGGGCCAACGCTGCACTTCGACGCGGCGCGTCTTCCTGCACCGCTCCCTCGCCAAGAACTTGGTCGCCAAGCTTGCCAAGGCCTACTCACAAGTCAAGGTCGGCGACTCGTTGGACCCGTCCAACCACATGGGCCCGCTCATCGATGAGGCCGCGGTTGCGACCTTCGAGAAAGCCGTCACCGAGGCGAAGAAGCAAGGCGGCAAGGTTCTGTTCGGCGGAAAGGCCCTGCCCCAGTTGGGGTCGTGCTACGTCGAACCGACGCTCATCCAGGTCGACGCAGGCGAGCGTTTCCCGTTGGCGCAGGAGGAGACCTTTGCGCCCATCCTGTACCTCTTCACGTACGACAAGCTGGAGGACGCCCTGCACTGGCACAACAACGTGCGGCAAGGCCTGAGTTCGTCCATCTTCACCAACGACTTCCGCGAGGCAGAGGCCTTCCTCGGCGCCGGCGGCTCGGACTGCGGCATCGCCAACGTCAACCTCGGCACGTCAGGCGCGGAAATCGGCGGCGCCTTCGGCGGCGAGAAGGAGACGGGCGGAGGACGCGAGTCGGGCTCCGATGCGTGGAAGCAGTACATGCGCCGGCAGACGAACACCATCAACTACGGCCGCGACATGCCGCTGGCGCAAGGCGTCGACTTCGAACTCTGATTCGCCGGAGTGGAGCAGATTTGCCGGATTGGTCGCCTGCCATGCAAGGCTGAAAGAGATTGGCGACGGCCGCTTCGGCAAGGCTTATGGCATCAAGGTCACCCTGGGAAGGTTGATGCGAACGGTTGCTGCGTTCCTGGCTGTATGCGCTTTCGTCTTGGCCGGTTGCTCGGATGGCGCTGCCGAGCCAGAGGCCGTCGAGGAAGCCTTCGAGGACATCGAGCTCAACGTCACCGCCACGACGGGTGTCATTCGAGGGGTCGTCGTTGACGAGGCCATTCGCCCTGTTGCAGGCGCCCTGGTCACCCTGAACCTCCCCGGCAAGGGCCCTGTCACCGACGAGTCGCGCGACACGGGGGCCTTCGCCTTCGATGACCTTGAGCCGGGCTCCTACTTCCTGTCCGCGGCGAAGGGCGGCTTCCTGCCATCGCAGCAAACCGCCGAGGTCGTGGCCGGCGTTGCCGAACCGCCCATCGTCAAGATTCTCCTGGCCGTCGACGGTTCGTATGTCGCGCCCTTCGTTCAGTCGCTCGTCTTCGAAGGGTTCATCGAATGCGGGGTCACCACGCCCGTCATCGCCGGGGCCATCTGCGGCATTCCCAACGGCGCGACCTGTGGCTTCCCGTTCCCGCCGGAAGCCTGCCTCGGGAACGTCACCAACGACAATTTCAGCCAGTTCATCCCGATGGACCAGGTCCCCACGTTCATCCAGCATGAGCTGGTCTGGGAGGCCACACAAAGCACTGGCAACATGTTCAACCTCGCGGGACGCTGGGCGAAGGAAAGCGGTGATTGGGGCGAGATCAAGGGCTTCATCGGCGTGTCGCCAATCGTCCTCGCGCTCAACTCGACCGAGATCGACGATGAGGAGATCGGAGTGAATGGCACGGGTCTGGCGCCCGCGATTTTCTCGGGTGGCATGGAAGGGACCGAGCCCCCCTGCGACCCCGTCCTCGGCATCTGCGCGTTCAGCACCGGAGCCACGATTGAGCAGTCGTTCCGACTCTACACGAACATCTTCTACGGCTATGCCCCCCCTGAGGGCTGGCGTTTCATTGACAGCGGCACGGTGCCGGAACCGCCCGCGTAGACGAAACTAGAAGCCGCTGCGTCGCCGCATCGGCAAGGCTTATGCACGCCGGCGTCGCGAAGATGGCGTGGCGGCCCTGGCCCAGACACGTACTGCGGCGGGGTCGGCTATTCCCTCGAGCAATCGTTTACCGTCTACACGACGGCGTTCTTCGGCTACCTGCCCCCCGAGGGTTGGGCCTTCCACGAGGACGGCAACGCGTTTCCGCCGGCCTAGCCGAACGAGCCCAGGCTCTTCTGCCCGCCGCGCCGCATCGCTTCGACCTGCGGCAGCACCTCGTCCCAGTCGAGTTCCTTCCAGTCGAGGCCGTGGTCGCGCAGCACGTTGCGCGCCTTCGGGGCGATGGACGGTGCCACGAGCATTCCGCGGATGGATGGATTGCTGCGGCGCAAGTCCTCGACGTAGCGCCAAAGCTGCTGGGCCTCCGACACCCCGGCCGTGGTTCGCTTGATTTCGACGATGAGGCGGCGACCCTGCGCATCGTCGCCGTCGATGTCGTAGAAGCCGCGGTCGGAGTCGCGCTCGCGGCGGCGCGGCACGAAGCCCGCCTCGACAAGCTGCGGGTTCTCGAAGAGGAGTTTCTGCAAGTCGTCCTCGGTCCCCACGAGCGCGAGCTCAGCGGCGTCCCGCAGGGGCACGGAGCACAGCAGCGTGATGGCGTGGAACGTGACCTTGACGATCTCTTCAGGCTTGACGCGGTAACTTGTGAGGACAACGTGGCCGTCTTCCAGGGCCGCCGAGAACGTGGCCCCCGGCGGTTGCCAGTTCACCGGCTTGGCTTTCTCGGCCGTGTGAATGAGGAACGTGCCGTCGGGCTTGAGCAGGAGAAGGCGCTCGCCACGGTTGAGCAGGCTGCGGGCGCGGCCCTGGTAGTGGACCTGGCAGTCGGCGACCGCTTGGACGAGGTGGCCGCGGCGCGAGGCGAGGCCGGCGAGCTCGGCGCGCAGGAACTCCAGCGCGGCCTCTGGGGTCGGGTCGCGAAGGACCTGCACACGGCCGCGACCCCTGCCGAGGGCTAAAGTCGTTCAGCAGAAGCGGGGGTTCCGCGCCGCCAGCGGCCGGGTACGCAGATTACACAGAATCATCGGAGGACGGGCAAGCAAGGGTCCTCGTCGGACCTACTTCAGCGCCGCTTCGATTTCCTTGCGCATCTCGACGTCGTTGATGCCGCCATCGGCCTGCATCTCCTCCTCGATCTCGGAGAGCAGGTCGGCGAACTGCGCGCGATACTCGGGGTCGTCACGGACCTCCTTGGCGAGCTTGGGCGGCAACAGGTGGTCGTAGATGTCCTTGACCTTGCCCGTCTTGTTCAGGGCGTTGAACTGCTTCTGGCGCACGGTGGCCACGACGGCGGCCTCAACGTTCTTCGTGCCGAAGCCGGGGGTGGCAAACGAGCGCACGATGGCGTCCTCGTCAACGTCGGGACACTCCGACTTGAGCTGGGCGAACAGGGCGCGGCTCTGCGCGTCGTTGGCGATGACCTTGCGGCCGGCCGCCAACTGCTTGTCCATGTGCTCAGCGACGGGGACTTCGCGGGCCATGCGGCGGCCACAGAAGGGGGTCAGATAAGCGTAGGCCTGACGCCTGGAGGCCCCGCACCCTAGTAGGACAGGGCCAGGGACGCCGTCCACAAGACGACGGCCGACATGAGGCCCAGGTAGAGCTGGCTCCGGTTCTCGACCGGGGGGAGCAGGGCCATCATGGCGTTCTGCCCAGAATCTGCCAGTATGCATATCTTGCTTTGGGAGCCAAACCTATCGAGTGTTTTCTTTCGCCGCGCGGGAATAATTGAACCGCGAAATCGCCTAGCCGTTCGGGCCAATCCTAGGGCCGGATGGCCTGTCGAAGGTCCGCCGCCAAGTCTGCGGCGTCCTCGATGCCCACGGAGATGCGCACCAGGCCGTCCGTGATGCCGTCGGCGCGCCGTTTCGCGGCGGAGGCGTAGGCGTGGCTGGTCTCCAGCGGCAGGCTCACCAGCGACTCGACGCCGCCGAGGCTCGCGGCAGGCAGGATTAGCTTGGCCTTGCGACGGAAGGCCTGGGCGCGCGCCTTGGAGCCAAGGTCCAACGTCAGCATTCCGCCGAAGCCACCGGACAGGACCTTGCGCGCCGTGGCGTGGTCGGGATGGGAAGGCAGGCCGGGGTAGTGCGCGGCCTTCACGCCGGCGAGTCCTTCGCATTCCTGCGCAAGCGCCAAGGCGTTGGTGCAATGGCGCTCCATGCGCAGGGCGAGGGTCTTCATGCCGCGGCCGACGAGGTAGGCGGCGTGGGGATCAAGGATCGCGCCGAGGTTGCGTCGTCGCGTCCACAGGCTTTCGCGCACCGTCTTGTCGTTGCAGGAGAGCACACCCGCCGTGACGTCGGCGTGACCGTTGAGGTACTTGGTTGCGGAATGCATCACGGCATCGGCACCCAGGGTCAAGGGCTGCTGCAGCAGCGGTGATGCGAACGTGGCGTCCACCACCAACTTGGCGCCCGCCTCGTGCGCCGCCTTGGCCCAGGGTCGAGGGTCGGCGACGCGCAGGAGCGGGTTGGTGATTGACTCCATCCACACCAGCGTCGTGCCTTTGGGGAGGCGGGCGGGGCCGTGCGCGTCAACTTCAACGACCTTGACGCCGAAGCGCGCCAACTCCACGTTCAGGTAGGAAGTGGTTCCGCCGTACACGCCGCGTTGGACCGCGAGCACATCGCCGGCCTTGGTGAACGCCGTGCAGGCGGCCTGGATGGCGCCCATGCCGGAGGCGAAAAGCAGGGACTGGGTGGCACCTCCGCCCTCGAGGGCAGCGATTTTTCCCTCGACGGATTCCAGGCTCGGATTCTCGTAGCGGCTGTAGATGTACGGCGCCTTCGAGCCGTCCTCCATCTCGGGGTAGCGGAACGTCGTCGACTGTTGGATGGGAACGTTCACCGCTCCGCTGCGAACGTCCGTTCCTTCGCCGGCGTGCACGGCCAGCGTGGAGGGGCCGGGTCCTGCCGGTCGTTTCGTCATGCACGGCCATCGGCCGCCGCCGCTTCAAGCCGCCGCTGCCCGTCGGCGGCCGCCGAGAGCCAAGAGGACGGCTTTTCTACGGCCCAGCCGGCTCGGACACGCATGGAGAAGGACGACCGCATCGAGACACTGCAGCGCCGCATCGCCCGCCTCGAGGCGCGCATGGCCAAGGCCGAGGCCGCGCTGCCGCGCTGGGAGCTCGTGGACTCTCCACCCGCGTCCATCGCACGAACTCCCGGTCCGCCCCCGGCCTGGACGCTGCCTCCGGTGCCCCCCGCGCCCGCGCGGCCGCAGCGCAACCTGGAATCCATGCTGGGCGCCAATTGGCTGGCGCGCGCCGGCATCCTCCTGCTCGGCCTCGGCGTCGTGTTCTTCCTGCGCCTGGCGTATGACCGCGGCTGGGTGCCCATCCCTGGCCGCTACGCCATCGGCCTGGCGGGGGGCCTGGCGTTGTGGATCCTCGGCGACGCGTTGCGCGGGCGCCGGCTCGATCCCGCCTTCGCGCAGGTCATCGCCGGCGGCGGGGCCGTCATCCTCTACATCACGTTGTACTGCGGCTACGCGCTGCCCGAATACCGCGAAGCCCTGGGAATGGGGTTGCCGTTGGTGCTGGCTCTTCTCGCGTTGGCTAGCATCGCCCTCGCGGCGTACGCCGTCTGGCGCGACCTGCCCCTCCTCGGTGGTGCGGCTGCCGGCCTGGCAACCATCCTGTTGGCCCCTGCCGGGGACTTCTCCATTGCCGGCGTCCTCTACGCAACGTTCCTCGACACCGGCCTCCTGTTGGCCGCCGTGTGGCGTCGGTGGGACGCCGTGGCGTTCACCGCGGTCCTCGCCGCCAACGTTCCCATCCTTGCGGGCTTTGCGGAAGACTACTCCTGGGGCCTCCTGTTGGCGTGCTCTTTCGTGGCCAACGGCGCGGCCATCGCGGCCGCTGCCGCGTCGCGTGGCCTGCGGACTCTGGTCAGCCTGCAGGCGGGCCTTGCCTTGCTGTTCTTTGCCGCCGCGACGTTCGCCGCGTTCGAGGCGGCCGACGTCGCGCGGGCCGGGGGTTGGGCATCCTTGGCCGTCGGCTCGTGCGGCCTGGCGCTGGCCTTCGCCTTGCGCCGCCCCGGCCCCGGCTTAGGCGCTGCGGCCGCGGTCCTGCTCCTGCTGTGGCCGATTGCCCAGTTCGAGGAGTCGCTGTGGACGCCGTTCGCCCACGGGGCTTTGGCGGTCGTTGCCGTTTTGTTGGGCGTGCTCCTGCCCCGTGTCCGGGCCGGCACGACAATTGCCGGCTTGGCCGGATGCGCCCTTGCCCTGCTTGGGTACTGGAGCCTGGGCACGCTGCAGGACGTCGAATCGTCCGACCTCGTGCTGGCCGTCGCCGCAGGTCTTGCGGTGACCGCAGCGGGCCTGGCGACCTGGCTGGCCTTGCGGGGAGCCGCGACCACGGCGGGCCGTCTCGGGCTGGGGGCCGGCCTGCTCGGGGCCTTGCTCACGTTGTCCACGGCGCTGGACGGCTGGGTCGTCACGGTATCGTGGGCCGTGGTCGCCGTCGCCGCCGTCGTGGCGGGAATGTCGCCGCGCCTGGGCGAGCTGCGCATCGCGGCTTTCGGCCTCTTCGGCTTCGTGCTGCTGCGCATCTTCTTCGTCGACCTGGCGGGGCTCGGTGTGGTCGGGCGCGTCGTCGCCTTCCTGCTCACCGGCGCGCTTCTGTTGGTCGCCGCGTTCCTCTATGCACGCGGCCGGCCGCGGTCACCGCAAGCGGCTCCGCCTCCCCCGTCGGCTGGGCTGAAACCGGTCCGTTAGCGCGTGAGCGGGGGCAGGCGCCGACACCTCCCCCGAACCCTTATGCGAGCAGCGACGGGCCGCCCCACAGTCGGGCGACCGCGCCCTCGCGGCCGTCGTTCTCGGCGGACTCTCCGCGGGCGCAGGCCGCGATGCAGCCGTCCACCGAGGCGACCCAGGGTGTGCCGTCCGGCCCGATCTCGAGATGGATGAAATCCTTCACCGCGTTGTTGCAGCGCACTGTGCCACAGGTGCCGCGTGCGATGGGGTCCTCCGGCGGGTTGGCGTAGGCCGTGTAGTAGGTCGGATTGTCGGCTAGGCCGTCGACGGTCATGCCGACCAGCTGGTGCCACGTGGTCTCAGCGTATTCGCCGTCGTCGGAGCCGGCGCCGGGGGAGTCAAACGAACCGAAGTAGGCCCACGCCACCTTGCCTTCGCCCCCGGCTTGCGCGGCGGGAAGATGCGCTTCCTTCAAGCCGGGCGGGCCGACCATGCGCGGTGCCTCCCAAGTTGCGCCTTGGTCGTGCGAGACGGCGAGGTAGGGCAGGCGGTCGGCGCCGATCCAGAAATAGAAGACGTTGCCTGCGGCGTCGACGCCGACGCCGGCGTCGTGCTCGCCGGGGGCCATGTCGAGGTCGGAGACCTGCACGCCGGTCCAAGTCAGTCCCTCGTCATGGGAAATGAAGAGCATTGCTTCGTCGCAGGTGCCCTTGGGGATGTAGATCGTGCCGTCGGGTCCGGCGGTGCCGTGGCCGACGCCGCCGCTGCAGACGTCCGGCAGGTCGGTGACGTAGAGCGGCGCTCCAGTGGGGACGTTGGTGAGCCCGCCGTCCAGGCTCTTCGTGCAAGTGCTGGCAGTGGAGGCACCGTCAAGGGCGACGTAGTTGATGCTGCAGCGGTACAGGATGTTGGGGTAGCCCACGGTCGTGCTGGTTACGGGGGGTCCGGCGAAGATGGTCTGGTGGTCGGTCTCGAAGCAGCCGGCCACGGAGTTCGTCCACGTAGCCCCGAGGTCGTCGCTCATGGAGGACATGGAGCAGTTCGGCGAGAACAGGTCGTCCGCCCAGATGCGGTCGGTGTCGGGGTCGAGGTAGAAGTATGGGTCGAGCGAGACCTGGTGCGTCGGCACCGTGGGGCCAACCGTCGGCAGCAGAATGCGCCAATCGGCTCCTTCGTTGTAGCTCACCGCGACGCCGGTGAGGAAGCGGACGGCGGGCGTGTCTGGAAGGTCACGGTCAATGATGGCGGCGGGGTAATGGAACACCGTGCCGTCGGATGCGATGCCGATAGTGGGCTCCGCCGAGTCGACGCCCGTGTGCACGAGGCAGCCGATCGGAAGGGGGCCCGTCGCGGTCGCAGGAGTGGCGTTGGCGTGGTGGGCGACGGCGAGGCGGTCGATGGAACAGCCGGGAGCGAGGTCGGTGGCGCCCGACGGCAGCTGGAACCCGGGTCCGGGGCCGGATTCGTCCGAGGCCCCGTCGAGGCAGCCGGCGAGCAGGACGAGTAGGCACAGGGCGGGGGCCAGCGGGCGCACGGCAGGCCAGCCCTCCGGAGGCTTATGAGGGCAAGGCCGCGAGTACGCCGCCGACGCGACTGAACAAGGAATGCACGGAAAACACGGAATCTCCCCGCTCGTAGTTCCGTGCGTTCCGTGGGCTCCTTGGTGAGTGTTTTGGGCGTGGCGCACTTTCACTTACCCCCTCGCCTGGACTAAAGTCCTCATATGCCAGGTGCCGACTCATGCAGACAATGAGTCTGGTCGAAGAGGAGCTCGGCGGCCCGTCCGTCTTCAAGGACCTGGCCAAGCTCGACTTCGACTACGTCCCGGAAGCCCTGCCTGGCCGCGAGGACGCGATCCGCTGGATGAGCTCGACCTACCGCGGGCTCACGCAGGGCGCCAACCGCGAGCACGCCTTGCTGTGGGGCCCCGTCGGCACCGGCAAGACCGCCGTCGCCAAGCTCTTCGCCCGCTCCTTCAAGACCGTCCTGGGCAAGCAGGGCCGCCCCCTCGAGGTCGTCCACGTCAACTGCCGCAGTCGCAAGTCGGACGGACTCGCGATGCTGGGCATCATGAGCCACTTCGACCCGCACTACCCCGACCGCGGCTTTTCCGTCGGCGAGATGCTGCGCGACCTCAAGCGCACCCTTGACCGCAAGGGCTGCCACCTCCTGGTCATCCTGGACGAAGTTGATGCCCTGCTGAAGACCGAAGGCAGCAGCCTGGTCTACGATCTCACCCGCTTCAACTCCGAGGGCGGCCCGGCGTGGACCGGCATCAGCGTCGTCATGATTAGCCAGGAGAACGTCCTCAGCCTCCTCGACCCCGCGGCGCTCTCGACGTTCAAGCAGACGAACGCCTACGAGTTCAAGCCGTACGAGTCGCAGACCCTGGAGTCCATCGTGCAGCAGCGCGTCGAGCTTGCCTTCGTGCCCGGCGCCGTCGAGGAGGACACCGTCTGCCTGGTGGCCGACATCGTGGCCGCGCAAAGCGGCAACGCCCGCCTCGCCATCGAGATCCTGCAGAAAGCTGGCCGCATGGCCGACGACGAGGGCAAACAACTGGTCGGGCCCGAGGAGGTCCGCGCCGCCAAGGCGTACAGCCACGACTACATCACGACGTCCAAGCTGCAGCAGATGCCGCAGCACCCGCTCCTCGTCCTTCTCGCCCTGGCGCGACGCCTCAAGAAAGGCGACGCCTACGCCACCACCGGCTCCGTCGAGCAGTCCTATCGTGTCGCCTGCGAGGAGTTCGGCACCGAGCCGCGCGCCCACACGCAGTTCTGGAAGTACCTCAAACAGCTCGAAGGGGCCGGGTTCCTGCTGTCACGCCTCTCCGGCAAAGGCCAGGCCGGCACGACGCAGCTCCTGTCCATCCCCGACGCACCCGCCAAGGCCGTCGAGGAACAAGTCCTCCTGCTCCTGCGCAAGCCGATGCCGCAGTAACGCTGCCGGACGGCGAAACCAAGGAGACCACGGAACTCACGGAACCCAACAAAGGCTCGTTTCCGCGTTCCGTGAACTCCGCGTCGCTGGTCGTGGACGGCGAAGTGCGTTGAAAGACCCCAACCGATTGCACAATGTCTATCCATCGCCACGCGGAATCCAGGCCGTCATGCAGGAGCCCCTCGCTGAGCGGATGAAGGAGCGGGAGGCGCTCCTGGCGGAGCTGGAGACTGGAGGGTACCTCACCGACCCCCGCCTCGAGGAGGCCATGCTGGCCGTCCCCAGGCACGTCTTCGTTCCCAAGGAGCTGCGCGAAACAGCGTACGAGGACCGCCCACTGCCCATCGGCTTCGGCCAGACCGTCTCGGCCCCGCACATGGTCGCCATGATGACCTCGGCCTTGCAGCTCAAGGAGGGCGACAAGGTGCTCGAGGTCGGCACCGGCGTCGGCTACCACGCTGCCATCACCAAGGCTGTCGTCGGCGAAACCGGGCGCGTCGTGAGCGTCGAGTTCCTGCCCGAGCTGGTCCAGTTGGCGCGCAAGAACCTCAAGACCGCCAAGATCAAGGTCGATGTTCACGAAGGGGACGGCAATGATGGTTGGGCCAAGGACGCCCCCTACGACGCCGTCTACGTGACCTGCGCCATCCCCGACATCCCCGACGCCCTGGTGGACCAACTCAAGGAGGGCGGCCATTTCGTCGCCCCGCTGGGCATCACGCGCTGCCAACTCATGGCCGGCCGCAAAGTCGACGGCGAACTCGACCTCGAGGACCTCGGGCCCTGCCTGTTCGTCAACGCGCAAGGCGAATTGGGCGGCAGCGAGACCACGGATGACGACGAGCCCGAGGAGAAGGACGGCTCGGACGGCGACGATCCGGACGACATCGTGAAGCCCTGACGGATTCCCGAATGTTCAGCGATTGACGGATGCGGTTTGAACCCAATCCGTCCAATCGCGGCCAATCCGTCAAATCCGTCCTGGCGACGGCATTAAGCCCTGAGCCCTTGCCGCAGCCGTGGCCCTCCTGAACCTGTCGAACACCCACCTGTTCTGGCAGGGCCGCGACCCCGAGCCCATCGAGCCGCACCACAAGCCGTTTTTCCTCGCGTTCCCGCGCGGAGGCGAGACGGTGGCGGCCGCGCATGACCGGCTGCGTCGCCTGGTGGAGGGCGCGCAAGGCAAAGACCCCGACCAGGAACCCCTGGCCAAGGCCCTCGAGGTCCGGGAGCCCATCGAGTACAAGTCGTTCTGGAACCACGGCCAGAAGCGCTTCGTCATCCCCGTCGTCGCCAAGCGCAGCTTCTGGATTCCGGACCTCTCCGACGCGCTGTTTGCGCACCACGGCTTCTACACCTGTGAGCACGACATCCCGTACACCGAGCGCGCCAACGCCGACCTCGCCGCGGAGAAGGACTGGTGGCTGCTCGACACGCAGGGCCACCCCAACAAGCTCAATGTCTTGACGTACGACATCGAGACGACGCAGTACGGCAAGAACGGCCACCGCGGCGGCGCCGAGGGCAAGGGCGGCGAGTTGCCGATCGACATGATTGGCTTCGCGGAGTTCCCCGTTGAGTACTCGGCGCAGAAGGACCTCGAGACGGAGCAGTTCGACTTCTCGTTCCGCCACATCCCCGACACCTGGCGCGACTGCGAGGTGCGGCAGCTCGTCGCGCACAACCCGGACGAGGAAGTGAAGAATCTCCTGGAGTTCACGCAGCACGTCCAGCGCTTCGACGTCGTGGCCGGCCACAACATCCTCGGTTTCGACAACAAGCAGATCCACGAACGCATCGTCGACATCCTGCGGCAGGACCAGCGCAAGCAGACGCTCAGCCCGCGCGACCGCGCCCATTTCCAGCAGTTCACCGGTATCCGCAGCCGCCCCGACCGCTCCTTCCACTTCGGCACCAGCCAGGACATCGCCGTCTGGTTCCCCATCAGCCTGGACACGTTCCACGCGGCGCGTCGGTTCTACTTCTACCACGACGACTTCACCCTCAAGGGGCTGGCACCGTGGCTCGGCATCGACGTCCCCGACCGCGTGCACCTGGACTCCAGTGAACTGGCCCTCGACGCCCGCACGCGCAAGTACAACGAGCACGACATCCGCGAACAGGTGGGGCTCACACAGAACCTCATCGCGCAGGCCCTTCCGCTCTGCTTCACCGTCAACCTGCCCCTCGAGGAGCTGCTGACGGGCGGAACGACGCGGATGTGGGACCACATGGCCCTGCTGCGCGCACGGCGGCAACGCAAGATCATGCCGGCGACCTGCCGCGCCCAGGCCATTGCGCGCGGCATCCAGCGCGTGCTTCCCAGCAAGCCGTTCCCGACGCGCGAGGAGGTCTCGGCCGCCGTGTTGGCCCTGCCGCCGGAGGAGCGACAAGCGTCGACGAACAAGGAGCTCTTGCGCATCGCCAAGCAAGGCCCGGAGATGCCGGTCTGGTGCGAGCACCCCGGCGTCGTCTCCAAGGCCGGACCCGTCGGCGACGGCGAAGACTCCACTGGCTATGCCATCCCTGGGGGCATGACGCTCAAGCCGGACTCCGACCTCAAGTCGCACTTCGTGCCGTGGTACCACGTCATCGCGGCCGACGTCGGCGCCATGTACCCGACGATCCTCAAGGCGCGCAACCTCACCGCTGACACGGTGCGTCCCGCCAAGGCCGGCGAGGAGCCGGACGACTGGATGTGGCTTTTCGAGCTCGACCCCGGCTTCATCGAGTCCGGCAAGTACGTCGTGCGCAAGCCCGATCCCGCCAAGGAGCGCTACGCCAAGGGCCGCGGCTGGATGATTGGCGTCAAACACAACCCGGATCTGGGCATGGTGAACCTCGCCATGACGGGCGTCATGTCGATGATTCAGAAGGTCAAAACAGAGCGCGCCGAAGCCAAGCGGCACGGCAAGCCGAAGGACGAGGTGCGCATCCTCGACATGACGTACCAGAGCCTCAAGGGCGCGCGCAACGCCGGGACGCACGGCATCCTCGTCGCCGTCAACGTGAGCTGCCGCCAGTTCAACGTCTGGGGCGGCGCCAACATCACCACAATCGGGCAGCGCATCCTGCACGAGGCGCTAGAGGACTTCGAGGCGCAGGGCATCCGCGTCGTGTATGGCGACACGGATGGCATCTACCTCGCGTGCAGCAAATCCGCCGGCAACCTGCCGCACTTTGCCGCCGCCCTCGGCGCCGACGTCGAGCCCGAGGCCGACAAGTGGATTACGCTCCCTGACAAGGCGTTGGCCGCCGTCGCCGCCGCGAACCGCAAGTTCCGCGACCAGCTGCAGTACGAGGGCTTCGAATTGGAGGCAGAGACGCACGACGCCATGGTCTTCGTCGTGCACAAGAACTATCTCATCTTCGACGCCAACAAAAAGGGCCCGGGGATTGTGCTGGAGACCAAGGGCAACAACTTCAAGGCCAGCGACAAGGCGCCCCTCACGCAGGGCATCATCCGCGACATCATGGCCAAGGCGCTCAAGGAAGTCGCCGTTTGGAGCAAGGAGGACGACGCGCGCGAGGCGATGAAGACCGCCATCAAGCGCGCCACCAAGGAGATCATGCAAGGCGTCCAGGTCTCGAAGACCGAGCGCCGCGAACTCATCCTGCGCCAGACCGTGAGCCCGGTGCGCAGCTACGAACCCAATCCGGACGGGACCCTTCGCAGCCAGGCCGTCCGCACTGCGGCCCTGGAGGACCTGACGGGAGAATCGCTCACTGCCACGCGCAAGATGAAGTTCATCGTGTGCAAGGAGCCCTTGCCGCTCTACAAGGACGCGGCGCGGCAGGAGCGCAAGCGGGCGGAACTGTCGCGCGGTGGTTTCCAGCTCGTCGTCAAGGAACCGAAGAACCGCGGCCTCAAGCCCATCGAGTACATGTGGCCCGAGGAGAAGGTGACCGCCGCAATGATCGACTGGGCATGGTACAAGTCGATGGTCGAGGATTACGTCAAGGGCGCCTTCGGTTTCGATTCACTGGAGTTGGCCGTGCAGCGGGACCTGAGCTCCTGGTTCTGACCCGGAAACGGAACCCAACCCTCAAGTGCCTGAACTGGGCATTCCGGGCATGCGCTGGCTCCCCTGGACCCTTGGCATCGTTGGTGTGCTACAGTTTGCCGTCATGGCCCTCGTTGGGACCAACGCCGACTACGTTTCGCTGGACACGGCGTACCTCGTCATGTGGCTCGCCATCATCGGCGGCGTTCTGACCTGCTACCTCTCCTGCATGGGCGGCGGATGCGGCTACGGCGGCTACGGCGGTTGCGATTGCTGCGACGACAACTGCGAGTGCGGCGACTGCGGCGACTGCTGCGAGCCGGACGAGAAGGGCCACGAAGGCCACGGCCACGACGGCGGCCACCAGCACTAGGACCGTCCGATGCGCTGGTTCACTTGGCTGATGCCCGTGCTCGCCGTCGTCGCGCTGGTCGCTGGGTTCAGCCTCCGCATCAAGGACGTCTTCCAGGCATCGACGGGATGGCTGGGCTTCTTCGTCTTCACGGCGGCGTTCTTCATCCTCTTCGGCGTCGAACGCCTGCTCGAGGACCGGGCGTAAGCGTCAAGCGCTGCCCCTTCGCTGCGAGGGCGTGGCCGACTGGCTGATGAAGAGCGAACCTGAGGTCTTCTCAATCGACGACCTGAAGCGCGACGGCAAGACCGACTGGACCCAGGTCCGGAACTTCAAGGCCCGCAACTACATGCGCGAAATGAAGCTCGGCGATCGCATTCTCTTCTATCATTCCAACGCGGACCCCTCGGGCGTCGCCGGAGTCGCCGAGGTCTGTGCTTTGGCGCATCCGGACCCGACGCAATACGACTCCAAATCGGACTACTTTGAGCCGAAGGCCACGCCGGAGAAACCGTACTGGCACTGCGTCGATGTCGCGTTCGTCTCCAAGTTCAAGCGCTTCGTGCCCCTCGATGAACTGAAGGCGTCCGACAAGCTCGACGGGATGCTGCTGACCTCAGGCAAGGCATCGCGGTTGTCCATCCAGCCGGTGGACAAGGGTCATTTCGATGCCATCGTCAAGCTCGGAAGCTGACCCATCCGTCGAATCCCGGCCAATCCGTCGAATCCGCTACCGGTTCTCGACGCTCGACTTGTACACGCGCATGTTGAGCAGGCCGAGCAGGACCGCCGCCACCAAGCTCACGCCGAGGACGATGAGCATGTCGACGACGGGCCATTCGGCGACCATGACCCCGTCACGATTGACGCCGACCATGAGCTGGCGCAGGACCTCGATGAGGTAGTTGACGGGGTTGTACTTCACGACGGTCTGGAGCCAGTCTGGCATCGCCTCGATGGTCTGGAAGGCCGAGCTCAGGAACAGGGCGACAAAGAACAGGGGGAATGCCGACTGGGTCGCCTGGTCTGACTTCGTCTTCATCGAAAGGGCCATGACGGCGAGGCCGGCGGTGCAGCCGCTGAAGAAGGTCGCCAATAGCAGCATGACAAAGGCTCCGAGGATGCCGGTGATGACGGACGCGCCCAACGCGAGGCTGAGCAGGAGGACCAGCAGGCCCTGGAAGAACACGCGCGTCATCTCGGCCAGGAGGC
>JBAZXE010000013.1:0-39498 GCA_041659985.1 Thermoplasmatota archaeon
CTGCGGTTCCGACCGCCTGCTGTTCCCGAAGACCGGCGCCGTCTTCACGTGCCAGGACTGCGCCTGGAGCGGCACCCCGAACGAGTTCCCCAACTGGTCGGCCTGGCAGGACTCCCGCGTGGCCGCCAAGGCGAACCCCGTCGTCGTGTGAAGGCCCTCATCAGAGGCTGCCAACGCTGTGGCTCGGGCGAGCTTGGCATGGCCGAAATCGGCCTTGCCGGCGAGGCCCAGGATTTTGCGAAGTGGGCTTGTGGCCGCTGCGGCTTGGCTGCCGTCCCCCTGCTGTTTGACGACGAGGAGGCCCGCAAGGCCTTCGAGGCGGCGCGCGCCGCGGAACCTGCCGAGTCCTGGCCGGCGTCGGGCTGGCCTTCGCTCAAGAAGCCGTTTGGCCACAAACCACACTGAGTTTGGCCGGGGCTTGACGCCAGGGTCGCGGGCCGGGTTCCACCTCTTTTATAGCGCCTGTTCGTGCCCGCCTCCAATCGGGGGCCCTGGGTTGTACCAACTGAAGGAAGGCCAGATCGCCTACATCCTGCACCGCGTCACTGGCGTCGCGGTCATCCTGTTCCTGTTCGTCCACCTCGTGGAGAACTTCTTCCTCCTGATGGGGGAAGAGGCCTACAACCAGGCCATCGGAATCTACGACACGTGGTACTTCCGCCTCGGCGAGTTCGGCCTCATCGCCGCCGTCGTCTACCACTCCCTCAACGGGGTGCGCGTCGTCGTCATCGATTTCTGGCAGAAATCCACGCGCTACCACAAGCAGATGTGGTACGCCGTGATGGCCCTCTCCGCCCTCATCGTCCTCTTCGTCGCCAAGATCATGCTGCTGGACTACCCGCACTGGCCGTGGATGGGAGGTGAGGCCTGATGGTCTCGCAATCCTACGTCTCCGGTCGCGCCAAGCCCAACGGCGGCTCGCGCGGCGAGGTGCTGCTGTGGTACTACATGCGCATCTCGGGCCTTCTCCTGGTCTTCCTGGCGCTCTTCCACCTGTGGCTCAACCACATCGCCACGGAAGTCGGCACCCTGAGCTACGACCTCGTGGTCCGCCGCCTCGGCGACTGGCCCATCCTGCGCGTCCTCGACTTCCTCTTGCTGTTCCTTGGCCTCGGCCACGGCGTCAATGGCCTGAAGAACGTCATCGACGACCACGTGCATAAGCCGGGAACCCGCATGCTGTGGCTCAGTTTGCTGTTCGTCACCTTCGCCGCCTTCTTGGCCGCAGGCACCGCCGTCCTCTTCGTGCTGGAGGCCTAAGGATGGCCACCCACAAGTTCGACGCCGTCATCGTCGGTGCCGGTGGCGCTGGCCTCATGGCCGCCTACGAATTGTCCAAGGAGAAGGACCTCAACGTCGCCGTCCTCACCAAGCTCTACCCCGTCCGCTCCCACACCGGCGCGGCCCAAGGCGGGATCTCGGCGGCCCTCGGAAACGTCGGCGAGGACCACTGGGAATGGCACGCCTATGACACGGTCAAGGGCTCGGACTTCCTGGGCGACCAGGACGCCATCGAGATCATGTGCCGCGACGCGCCGGAGACCATCATCCAGCTCGAGCACATGGGCCTGCCCTTCGACCGCCTGCCCAACGGCAAGATCAGCCAGCGCAAGTTCGGCGGCCACACCCGCGAGCACGGCAAAGGCCCTGTCGACCGCGCCTGCCACTCGGCGGACCGCACCGGCCACGCCATGCTGCACACGCTCTACCAGCAGTGCCTCAAGCAGGGAGTCCGCTTCTTCAACGAATACCAGGTCCTCGACCTCGTCGAAGGCAAGGCCGCCGATGGCTCGAAGGCCATTGCGGGTTGCGTCGCCTACCAGATCGAGACCGGCGAGGTCCACACGTTCCACGCCAAGACCGTGATGTTCGCCACGGGCGGCTACGGCCGCGCCTGGAAAGTCACCTCCAACGCGCACGCCCTCACTGGCGACGGTGTCTGCATCGCCTTGCGCCGCGGCATCCCCATGGAGGACCCGGAGTTCTACCAGTTCCACCCGACCGGCCTGTGGCGCATCGGCGTCCTGCTGTCGGAGGCCGTGCGCGGCGAGGGCGGCATCCTGCGCAACAAGGACGGCGAGGCCTTCATGGCCCGCTACGCCCCCACGATGAAGGACCTCGCCTCGCGCGACGTCGTCAGCCGCGCCATCTACACCGAGATCCGCCAAGGCCGCGGCATGGGGCCGAAGCACGACCCCTACATCGTCTGCGACCTCACGCATCTCGACCCCGAGATCATCGACAAGAAGCTCCCCGAGGTCACCGGCTTCGCCCGCACTTATCTCGGCATCGAGCCGAAGACGGAGCCCATCCCGGTTGCCCCGACGGCGCACTACGCCATGGGCGGCATCCCGACCAACATCGATGCCCAGGTGCTCGCCGACCACACCGGAAAAACGGTGACCGGGTTCTACGCCGCCGGCGAATCCGCTTGCGTCTCGGTGCATGGCGCCAACCGCCTCGGCACCAACTCCCTCCTGGACCTCGTCGTCTTTGGCCGCCGCGGCGGACGCGCCATGGCCAAAGCCTGCCGCGAGATGGACTACCTCGAACTCCCCGCTGCGCCCGAGGCGACCGCCCATGCCCAACTCAAGGCGCTGACGGGCGGCAAGGGTTCCGAGTCCGTCGCCCGCATCCGCGAAGAGATGCAGGTCGCCATGATGGACCTGTGCGGCGTCTACCGCACCAAGGAGTCCCTCACCGAGTGCAAGGGCAAGGTCCAGGCCCTGCGCGTCCGCGCCCGCAACGTGGCGGTGTCCGACAAGGGCAAGCTGTTCAACACCGAATTGCTGGAGGCTCTGGAATTGGGCTACCTGCTCGACATCAGCCTCTGCGTCGTTGAGGCCGCGCTGGCGCGCACCGAGTCGCGCGGCGGCCATGCCCGCGACGATTTCCCGAAGCGCGACGACGGCACCTGGCTGAAGCACAGCTTCGCCGGCCTCGACGGCGACCACGTCACCCTCAACTACAAGCCGGTGACGGTCACCCGCTACAAGCCCGTGGAGCGTGTCTACTGATGTCCGACGAAGCCCGCACCCTGACGATCCGCATCGCGCGGTTCAACCCCGAATCCGGCGACAAGAAGCCGCACTTCGAGGAGTACGTCCTGGACAAGGTGGAACCAACGGACCGCGTTCTGGACCTGCTGGGCCGCGTCAAGGGCGACCAGTCCGGCAGCCTCGCCTACCGCCGCTCCTGCGCGCACGGCATCTGCGGCTCGGACGCCATGATCATCAACGGCAAGAACCGCCTGGCCTGCAAGACGCTGGCCAAGGACCTGCCCGACGTCATCACCGTCGAGGCGCTCAAGGGACTTGCCATCAAGAAGGACCTCATCGTTGACATGGACCCGTTCTTCGACGCGTACCAGTCGGTGATGCCCTACCAGGTCACGACGCACGAGCCCGCTGGCTTGGAGCGCCTGCAGAGCCCCGAGGACCAAGCCAAGATTGACGACCAGTCGAAGTGCATCATGTGCGCGGCGTGCACGACCTCGTGCCCCTCGTTCTGGGCCAACGACAAGTTTGTCGGCCCCGCCGCCGTCGTCCAGGCCAGTCGCTTCCTCTTCGACACGCGCGACGAGGGCAACGCCGAACGCCTGGAACGCCTCAATGACTACACGGGCGTCTGGCGCTGCCGCACCGTCTTCAACTGCGTCGAGGCCTGCCCACAGGGCATCGACATCACCAAGCACATTGGCAACGTGAAGAAAGCCATCCTGTATGGCAGCACGGACTTCGTTGAAGGCGATGCCGGCCACGAGGGCCACGGCCACTAGTCCGCTTGCTCCGTGACCACAATCTCTTAACCAGAGGTCCGCAAGCGGCAAGCGATGCGAACCCTCGTCGTCGCGATTCTGATTGTGGCCTTCACGGCCGGTTGCCTGGACTCCAAGGAACCGTTGCCGACCGTGACGCCCACCACGACGACCGGCCCGACCGGCGTCACGGCCGTCGGCAATGGCACCGCTGCGGTCCTTCCCGCTGAATTCCTCTCGGGTTTCCGCGTCGACGACGTGCATGTCGGCATCGATGGGCCGGAACCCAACGTCGGTATCACTTCCTCTGGCGCCGTTTTCGCCACGGCTCTGGCTACCATCGTCCGTTCGCAGGACCACGGCTTGTCCTACGAGCCGGTCTACACGCAGCAGGTTGGCTTCACCTCCGACCCCATGCTGTGGGTCGACACCATCACGGACCGCATCTTTAGCCCGCAGATGTTCCCGACCCTCGCATGCAGTTCGTTCATCGCCAGCGACGACGACGGCGCGACCTGGACCGAGATCCCCGCCGTCTCGTGCGGCCTGCCGGTCATCGACCATCAGAAGGTCGCCTCGGGCCCGGTCCCCGTGGGCAGCGTCTTCCCGACCAGTCCGCTGTACCCGAACCTCGTCACCTACTGCTACAACAAGCTCACCGCCACCCACTGCGCCGTGAGCGTCGACGGCGGCATCCGCTTCCCCTACGACACCATCATCGACACAAGCCCCCTCGCGACGAATGTTGACACGCAGTTTTCCTGCGGCGGCCTCAGCGGCCACCAGCACCACGCTGCCGACGGCACCATCTACGTCCCGTACGGCTTCACCTGCGGGCAGGCCTTCGTCGCTGTTTCCACGGATGGCGGTTTCAGCTACACCCGCCACAACCTCGGCGTCCCCAACATCGGCCTCGACCCGGAAGTCACCTCAACGCCGGACGGCACGGCCTACCTGTTTTCGAAGGCGGCCGACGGACCGGCCTACGTGCTGCGCTCCAAGGACCGTTTCGCGACGTACGAAGGCCCCTTCACGGTGAGCCCCCCCGAGGTCAAGACGACGGCGTTCCTCGGCATGACCGCAGGCAGCGACGGGCGCTTGGCCTTCGGCTACTTGGGCACCGACGATGATGCGGGCATCGAGGACGACGTCAAGGAGACTGCCGTCTGGCACGCCTACATCACCATGACCCTCGATGGCGAGGCGGAGGTCCCGACCTTCGTCACGGTCAAGGCCAGCAGCGACCCCGTCCAGCGCGGCTCGATTTGCATGCTCAACGCCTGCGCCGACGGCAACCGCAACCTGCTCGACTTCGTTGACCTGCACGCCGGGCCTGATGGTCGCTTCTACTTCGCCTATGCCGACGGATGCACGAGCGAGAAGTGCGTCGGGTCCGACGGCAAGGCCGGCGACAGCCGCGACAGCGAACTCGTCGTGGCGCGCCTCGCCGTGGGCCCCAGCCTGCAGGCGTCGCAGCCTGCCTTCACGGCCTAGACGCGACGTCTAGAGAACGCCCCTGGCGGCAGGGGGCCTTGCGTCGGCCCTTTCGGTCGTCGCCTAGGCTTCGATGACCGTCAAGTCGAGCCCGGACTTCTCGGCGGCCACGATGGCCTGTCCCTCGGGCGAGTCCGCCTTGAAGCGCAGGCGGCCTTCCTTGCTGGCGACGGCCTCACCAATCACAGCGCCCTCACACTCGATGCGGTAGGGGCCGGCGCGGGCGCCCTCGACCAGGAGGAAGACGTTGGTGGAGGTGCGTTTGACGCGGACGCGCGGGACGTTCTGCGCGCCGCCGCGGTGCTCGCGTTCGCGTCCGCCGTTGCTGCCATCGCGCGACCCGTCCCAGCCGCCCTGATGCCGGTCGTCGTCGCGGTCGCGGCGCGGCGGCGGTCCCTTGAGGGCATTGATGCTGAGGTGCAGACCGAGTTTGCGTTCCAGGCTCTGCACGGTCTTGCCGCCCTTGCCGATGAGCTGCGCGACCTCGGTCTCATCCACGGAGACGATGGCCTTGCGGCCGCGCACCTGGATGTCCATGGGGCCGGAGACGTACTTGCGCAGCAGGCGCTCGACCTCGCGGCCCATGAGGCGGTCTCCCGGGTCGTTGGACTGCGCGGTCTCGAGCGGCATGACGACGACCTGCTCGCCGTAGGTGTACATCTCGTAGACGGCCCGGCCCGTCATCACGTCCTTGACTTCCACCACGGGGCGCGCCAGGTCGGCGTCGGTCATGCCGACCGGGACCTTGACGGTGAAGGTGAGCTCCAGGACCGTGGCAATTTTTCCGGCATCGACGAACAGGACGGTGTCGATGACCTGGGGAATCATCCCCAGGTCGACGCGGCCAATCAGGCGTTGCACGGCGTCGATGGCGCGGTTGGCGTGCGTGACGCCAATCATGCCGACACCGGCTAGGCGCATGTCTGCGAAGGTGACGAAGTCGTCCGTCGTCCGCACTTCGTCGTAGATGACATGGTCGGGCCGGACCAGGAGGGTCACTTCGCCGGTCCACTTCATGTCGCGGTCGAGGGCGCCGTACTGCGTGACTTCCTTGGGGACCTGCAGGTCACGCGGCTGCTCCATCGTCTTGACGACGCGGTGAAGGCCATGCAGGTGTTCGGCCACGGCGGCGGCGAACGTGGATTTGCCCGATCCGGGGGGGCCGGCGACGAAGCAGCCGCGCGCCTTGCCCTCAAGGCGAGACAGAATCTCCTCGGGAAGATCGTACTCATCGATGGTGAGCTTGCGCACCGGGCGCACAGCCGTCACCTCCAGGCCGTCGGAGAACGGCGGACTGGCGATGGTGATGCGCATCGGGCCGAGCTGAATGACTGTGCAGCCTTTCTTCTCCATCTCAATGAACGAGTTGTAGTCGCGCTTGGCGAACTCGATGCACTCGCGCACCATGTTGCGCAGGTCCTGATGCTTCATCTCGCGCGATGTGGGCTTGTGCGGCTCGTACACGACGGCGCCGGGTTGCCCGCGCTTCACCATGGGCACGCAGTCGGCCTTGAGGTGGACCGACATGGTGTGCTCGTCGAAGAACGACCACAGCGCCAACGTCGTCAAGTCAACGTTATGCACGATGGGCCGGATGTAGTGGTGGCGGATGCCCTGCGCCGCGGCCGCGTGCGCAGAGACTCTGTCCGAGGTGACGTAGAGGCCGCCGAGCTCGACGGCCGTGTCGCGGATGAGCGCGTCGATGGCGCCGGTCTTGGCGCGCTCGATCTCGTCGGAGCCGGGGCGCCGGCCGACGAGCTCCACGGAGATCTTGCCCTCCTGCGCCATGCGCTGCAGGGCCGCCAGTTCGTCGAGGCCCGAGATTCCGGTCTCCGCGCCGCGGTTGGCCTGGGCCTCCAGTTCCGCAAAGGCCGCCTGAGGGATGGCGACGTGGGCGTTGGGGAAGTCGCCTTGCGTAAGGAGTTCCGTGATGCGCCCATCAATGAGGACGGACGTGTCGGGCACCAAGGTCTCAGGCACGGCGGTCAAGATGGTCGCTCCTGGGATAAGCGTAGAGATTGCCCCAGGGTCGGTTTCCTGTGGATGTCGAGTTATTGCGTGGGTGCCGGCGCCGGTGGCGCCGCCCGCGAGGCACGCGCTTTGGCGTAGATGACAAGGGCGACGGCGCTCACGATGAGTGCGCCGGCCACGAGCGAACGGGGACCCACGGGCTCATCGAGGAACAGGGCCCCAAGCACGACGGCCACAACCGGGTTCACGAAGGCGTAGGTGGAGACCATGGCGGACGGGCGCACGGTCAGGAGCCAGGAGTAGGCGCTGAAGGCGATGATGGAGCCGAAGACGACGAGGTAGGCCCACGCGCCCAGGCTGGCCCACGAGGCGTTGGCCAGGTCAAGCGCCGCCCATTCGCCACGCAGGAATCCGGCCGCCGTCAGCAGCACGCCACCGGCGACCATCTGGATGGCCACCGAGCGAAGGATGGGGAGCTTGATGCCGCCGCGGCGCGACAGGATGGACCCGGTGGCCCAGCACAGCGAACCGAACAGGATGGCGGCGACATAGAAGGGGTCCGCCTTGCCGCCTTCCCAGCCGCCGTCCTCGCCAGCCAAAAGGGCCACGCCGCTGAAGCCCAGCAGGATGCCGGTCACCGCCAGCAGTTTCGGGCGGCCGCCACCGGTAACCCACTCGACGAGGACCATCCACAAGGGGACACTGGTGATGAGGAGGGCCGTGATCGAGGTCGGCATCTTGGTCTCGACGACGGAGACGATGCCGTTGCCGGCCAGCAGCAGGAAGGCGCCGAGGATGAAGGCCCACAGCCAGTCGCGCTTGGTGGGGTCGACGTTGCGGTCGCCCGGAGCCAGCATCCACAGCGCGGCGCCTGCGACGATGAACCGTGTCCCGGCCATGAGCAGGGCTGGCAAGGTGTCGATGGCGACCTTGATGGCGAAGTACGTCGAACCCCAGATCACGTAGATGGCCACGAAGGCCAAGAGGACTCGTCCGCGCGTCTCCCGCACACTTGGCCCACCGGGCGCGAGGATTTCATCCGGTGCCCGCACAGGTGCAGTTCTCCTCCTGATGTGGCGAGTCCCAGTCACTCCTCGTCGGAGGAGGACCAGGCCTGGACACCCAAGGTTTCGAGCCAGGTCTGGACAGCTTGGCGCTGCGGGCCTTTGAGCCCCTTGCGGTGGAGGTGGACGCCCATGCATCCGGGTGTGGCGGCAATCGCGCGGGCCAAAGCGTCATGGCCGCCCGTCTCGTCGACGAAATGGCTGGGCAAGAAATGGCCGAAGTCGGCTTTTCCCGCCAACGCGACATCGGTGGCGCGGGGGACGTAGTGGCCGCCGCCGACGCCCACGAGGATGGGTCCGGTGGATTTTCCGTCGCCCGCCAGGACGTCGTTGATGGCGCGCGCCACAACCTCGCCGGATTGGCGGTCGCTGTACCACTGCGCGTCGGAGCCGATCTCCACCCACAAGGTCGGGATGGTCATCGAGGGGCCGTGGTGGGTCGATTCGTATGTGATGGAATGCGGAAGGCCCGCTTCCTTGGCGTGGTGCTTGAGGCGACGCAGGAGAGCGCCCATGTCGCGCGGGCTGCTCGGGGAGAGTTCCTGCGGCTTGCCGCCGAATTGGGCCTCGGTGTGGTTGCCGATGGGATGGACGGTGAGACTGGGATGGCCCGACTTCGCGGCGTGCTTGCTGAGGAACCAGACGTCCATGACCGGCCAGCCAGTCGCCTTGAGGTCGTTGTCGAGCGCCTCGTCGTGGATGCTGGGACCGGCGACCTCGATGAGGATGGTCTCGCTGCGGGCCCAAACCGGCGCGTCGCGGAAGGTGCGTCCCGTCTGCTCAAAGGTGCCCGATTCCAACAGGCGGTCGCGGATGTTCATCGACGCGGGGTCGACGCGGCTCGCGACCAGGACTCGCACGCCTTGGGCCAGGGCGGGCGGAGGAAAGGGCTTGCGCTAGTCCATCCGTTTGAGCACAGTCCGCTTCAGGAACCGCCAACCCACCAGCACCGCCACGGCGACGACGCCGACCGCAATCAACGACGTCGTCTTCGTCCGGCCGATAGGCATCTTCTTCCCCGGCTTCGTGCCGGTGATGGGAAGGAACGTCTCCGACACGCGCTCCGTCGGCATCCCGTGCTTGGCGAGAATCTCCTTGACCTCGACGTGGGCGCTGCGCCGGTGGCTCCACAAGTGCTGGACGTAGCGGTTGGAGAGCTCGACCTCGGTCTCGAGGCGGCCGTCCTTGAAGGCGCGCACGTGAATCTGCATGTCGTCCGGTTCTTGCCGCACGACGCCCCACACCATGCCAGGTTTGCGCGCCTGCCGGAGCGGGTCGCGCTTGAAGGCCTCGGCCAGCAGGATCGCCTTGGCGGCGCGCAGCCAGACGAGGGTGTCGAGGTTGACGCCAGACGTGTCGTCCTGGCGGTCTGGAGTCTCGCCGGGTCCGGCCGGCGGCACGTCCTCGGGCCGGATGTCTCCCAGGGGGATGGGGTGGCTGAAAGTCGGAACGCCAAGCTCCTCCGGCAGCGGCCCGTCTTCCGCCCCGTTGGCTGTCCCCTTCTCGCCGTCCCCCTTGGCCATCGCCGGTCCATCTCGGCCGCCGACTTGACCGTTCCGCCGGGGACCGTCGCGCTCTTGCAGGCGGCCACCCTTGCCCATTTGTGCCCCGCAAGGCCAGCGCCGCCACGACGCCGTGTCCACGCTGCGGCAAACCGGTGGCGATTCCGCTGCGCAGTGAACGCGGCCATTGCCCTGCGTGCGGCATGGCCGTGCGCTTCGTCGACGCGCCGGAGCGACCTTGCTCCGAGTGCGGCAAGCCGGTGGCCATCCCGCCGGGACAAGAGGCCGTGCGCTGCGCCGCTTGCGGCGCCTGGCAGGCCACACAGGCGGGCCGGGCCGTCGTCGCGCGGGCGACGTGTCCGCGCTGCGGGCGCGACGTCGAGGTGCCCTTGGACAAGGCCCGGGCCACTTGCCCCCGCTGTGGCGCTGGGATGGCCCTCGGGCCGGCCGTGCGCGACACGCTTTAAGGGCGCCAAGTTTGTTGGGCCGGCATGGCCAAGCGAAAGGACCCGGGCGCACAGACGGTCGTCGCCGAGACGGTGGACGTCCTCCCCGGCGAGACGCACATCCACCGCACCGTTCGCGAATGGCAGCAGCACACGCCGGAACGCCTGGCCGAGATTGAGGCCACCATCGATTCCTGGGACCGCCGTTCGACGGATTCCGCCCCCACCCGAAAACTGGACTACGACGCCGTCGAGTCGAGGGTCGACAAGCTCACCCGCCGCGTCAAGGGCTCGCGCAAGGTCGTCGTGCAAGAAACGGTCACGGAATGGGTCGAGCGCCCGGTCGAGGCCGCATCGGGCTCACACGCCAAGATCGTCCTTGAACCCGAAGACGAGCCCGTCGCCGTCCACGAGTCGGCCGACCGCTCCTCGCGCCCCAAGCGCCGCTTCAACATCCTGGGCTTCATCGGCCGCAAATCCGAGAAGGCGGACAAATCCAAACCGAAGGAGCCGAAGGCCAAGAAGGGCAAGGACAAGGCCGCCGACAAATCGGACGCCGACTACCAGCCGCAGTGCGCCGCCCTCACCGAGGACGGCGCGCAGTGCCGCAACTCCGCGCGCGGCGTGTCCCGTTACTGCTCCAGCCACAAGGGCTACCAGCCGCCGACGGCCACGGGGCTGGCCAAGCGCATCGAGGGCGACGCCTGGGATCCGAAGGACAAGCTGACCGACCGCCAAAGCGTCGCGCATGCCGACACGCGCCCGGTCGTCCGCAAGGCCAAGGACACCAAGGTCAAGGTCCGCAAGGCGCCCAAGAAGGCGAAGAAGGCCGGTCGCAAGAAGCGCTAGGCGCCGACGACGGACCAAACCAGGAAATCACGGAACGCACGGAACTTCGCCCGAGTCGTTTCCGTGTTTTCAGTGGGTTCCTTGTTTCGTCGGAGTCACCGGCGCCCCTCTCCTCAACCTTCTTAGGGAGGATGCCGTCGGCACGAATGTGCTGGAAGTCGTCTCCTTCGACGGTCGCGCTCGGGCCGCCCGCTGGACCCCCAGCCCAGGCCAGGACGTCCAGACGCCCGGCCTCCTGTTCCCGGAGACCTCGCTGGCTCGCGCCCCAGCCTGGACGCAGGCCATCGTGACCGCGCACCCCAAGGGCCGCAAGGACCTGGTCGAGCTCGTCTCCGGCGGCACCTGGTTCTATCCCCGCGACATCCCCGCCGGCGCTATCGGCATCCCCGCCCTGCAGCCCGCGCCGAGCACCAAGGTGCAGCTTGTCCCCATCGGTGACGAGGTCGCCGCCTTCCATGACGCCGTCGGCTGGGCCTCCAACCCCAAGTCGCTCGTCCCCACCCTCATCGAGGCCCGCCGCCTCGCGACACCTGGCCGCCTGTTGTGGGCGCCCGGCCTCGGCACGCCTGCTGACTACGCCCTGTGGGTCTACCTCGGTGTCGACCTCTTCGACGCCAGCCCGCTTCTGCTCGCCGCCGTGCGCGGCCAGGCCCTCACGACGGACGGCATCCTGTCCGCGGAGGAGGCCGGGAAGCTCCTGGGCGATGGAACGCCGTGGGACACCGACCGCCTCATCGCCCACAACCTAGAGGCCGCCCGCCTGGAGCTCGAACTGGTGCGCCACCACATCGCCAAGGGGACGCTGCGGTTCCTCGCCGAACGCCGCATCTACGCCTCGCCGCCCACCGTGGAGATGCTGCGCCGCTTCGACCGCGAGTACTACTACCTCGAGGCCGCCGCGCCCCGCCACCGCGCCACGCCGCTGCCGGCCATGACCGTGGAGGCCCTCGCGATGCCGGAGGTCGAGGCGTTCCGCCGCGCCTTCCGCGACGGCTACGAGCCGCCACGCTCCGCCAAGGTCCTTGTCCTGCTGCCGTGCAGCCAGCGCAAGCCATACAAGCTCAGCCGCAGCCACAAGTTCTTCTCCCGCGCCCTCGACGACTCCGGCATCCGCCCGTTCGTCCACGAGGTCATGATCACCTCGCCGCTCGGCCTGGTGCCGCGCGAACTGGAGGAGACCTACCCGGCCAACCAATACGACATCCCGGTCACCGGCCACTGGATGCGCGACGAGGAATCCATCGTCCGCAACCAACTCGCGGCGCTGCTGGACAAGCACGCGTACTCCCACGTCATCGTCCACACCGGACAAGCCACGTTCGACGTCCTGCGCGACCTGCTGCCGGAGAACGTGCGCCACACCTGCCTCAAGCACCCGACCTCCGTCGAGGACTGCGCCCGCCTGAAGGAGGAGCTCATCCGCATCAAGGGCGAACTCGGCACCGTTGACGCCTGGCGCGCCGGCAAGGACCGCAAGCTCGAGGACCTGCGCGCCCTGGCCACATTCCAGTTCGGTCCAGCCATCGCCGATGACCTCGTCGCCGGCGCCATCGCGCACGGCCGCATGCCCTTCGTCAAGCTGGAGCGCAAGGACGGCGAGATCCAAATCGGCATGACGACGCCCGACCGCGGCGTCCTCTCCCTCACTCTCGAAGGCGCCAAGGTTCTGGCCAAGCATGGCCGCAAACGCGTCTTCATCGGCGACTTCAAACCCAAGGGGACCAGCACGCTCTTCGCCGTCGGCGTCGAGGGCGCTGACCCCGATGTCCGCGAAGGCGACGAGGTCGTCGTCCTCCACAAGGACGAGGTGCGCGCCGTGGGCGTGGCCAAGATGTCCGCCGAATCCATGACGCACCTCAAGCGCGGCGTCGCCGTCATGCTTCGCCACACCGCAAGCGGCGATGCGAAGCCGGCGAAAACCGCCGCCCAACCAAACAAGAATTCCGGGAATAGCGGGAAACCAAGTGTCCCCGAAATTCCCGCAATTCCTGTTTCGTCGTCGCCGTCGGAGGCGTCGCGATGAGCGTCACCGCCGAGCAGCAGACCAAGATTGACACGGCCATGCTGGTCGAGCCGGCCGCCCTCAAGGTCGTCGACTACAACGTCGTGAACAAGGAGCTCAACGCCGAGGCGCGTGCCCTGCGCAGCCGCATCGCGATGCGCTCCGACCCCGGCGACCTCACCGACTACACCAAGTGCTGGTCGGAGGAAGACGTCATCGACAACCGGCCGTGCCGCGCCTTCGTGGTCATCCTGAAGACGCGCGGCTGCACCTGGGCCTTGGCGGGCGGCTGCACGATGTGCGGCTACGCCAACGATTCCGCCTGGACCAAGGTCAGCGAGGAGCAGCTCATCGCGCAGTTCCACAAGGCGTGGACGCGCTACGCCGGCGAGGAACTGGTCAAGATCTACACCTCCGGCTCCTTCCTCGACCGCTTCGAGGTCATGCCGGGCGCGCAGAAGGCCATCCTCACCCTCATCGGGCAGGGCCCGAAGAAGGTCGCCTTCGAGTCGCTGCCCGGGTTCGTCACGGATGAGACGCTCGGTCCCTTGCAAGGCCTCACGCAGAAGCTCGAGGTCGGCATCGGCGTCGAGTCGGCCAATCTGCGCGTCCTGCGCGACTCCGTCAACAAGGGACACGCGTTCGAGACGTTCCCAGAGGCAGCGGCCGCCTGCCATCGCCACGGCGTTTCCGTCAAGGCGTACCTGATGTGCAAACCGCCCTTCCTCAAGGAATCGGACGCACTCACGGACTCCACGGCGACCATCATCGCCGCCGCGCCGCACAGCCAGATGGTGAGCCTGAACCCGACGAACGTGCAGGGCAACACCTTGGTCGACGCCCTCTACAAGCGCGGTTCCTACCGCCCACCGTGGCTGTGGACCATCATCCAGTCGCTGCTCGACGGCCGCACGGCGGCGGAAGCCGCCGGGTTTGCTGGGATGCTCAAGTCCGACGTCATCGCTTCCGGCCAATCGCGCGGGGCGCACAACTGCGGCGAGTGCGACGAGACCATCGTCGGCTACCTGAAGAAGTACAAGGCAACGCAGGACAAGAAATTCCTGCAGCAGTGCATGGATGACGTGCCGTGCAAGTGCCGCGCCGAGTGGAAACTCACCGTCGAACTCGGCCCGCTGCTGCCCGTGTACGGCCAGTTCTGAATCTGTTGCCGGACCCCGAGTCTAGCGCTTGCGCGACGCGCGGTGCGCGACGAGCGCCACGCCCATGATGGCCAGCAACGGTAGCAAGCCCGGGGATGGCGATGCCTTGGCCGCGCTTTCGGGAGCGGTGTTGTTGCCCAACGGGCTGGCTGCGCCGGTGAACAGGACATCCACGTTGAGTGCACTCTCCAGCGTTTTGTCTTCCGTGCCTTGCCGGTAGTCGATGAGGGCACGGATGGGGTAGCGGCCGACAGTCGCGTTGGCGGGGACGGTAATCTGCAGCTCCTGTTCCGAGGTGCCGCCCGCGGGGACCGGTTGGTGCCCGGGCAGCCACTCGTACGACCAGCCCGGCGGGACTTCGGCGCGGGCGAAGGGGTGGCCCGTGCCGCCGCCCGTGTTCTGCATGCGCATGGTGAAGATGGTCAGGTCGCCGGGGCTGGCCGATGCCGCGGACTCCTGGAAGGTCATCTGCAGCACGGGAAGCCCATCCGAGATGGTGCCGCCGGCGACCGACGAGCCGATGTGAATCTCCTTGATGGCCAGGTTGGCCTTCTCGTCGGTGGCGATGATGCGCACGACGTCCGCATCGACGAGCTTGCGCTTGGTCCACTTGTAGGCTGGGCCGGTGAGGGGGCCGCAGGTCTGAACGGGGTCAGGCTGGCTGCAGGGCGGGGCGGTGCCGATGAAGACGCCGCCGGGGCCGGCGTCTGGGAAGCTGTCCTGGTCCCACGTGGGCCTGTCGGTCCATTCCTCCAGCTCCGCCGTGACGTCGATGCCATTGAGTTCGACCCGCAACGCCGAGAGTTTCTCGTTGAACTCGAAGGTGAAGCCGTCCACGTAGGACTTGGTGCCGTCGCCGGGCAAGAGGATTGGCCACGGCATGGTGAAGTCCGGCGCCTCGGCGTTGTCGGGGCACCCCATGCTGGGTTGGCCGCCGCAATGGTTGAGGCGCACGATGCCCCAGAACCGGGCGATCTCCGTGTGGGCGGCGTCGTATCCGTGCACGGCGACTCCGAGGTCGTATTGCGGACTGGTCTGTCCGTTGGAATTGATGGCGATGAAGAAGCCGTCCGACTTGTCAAGGTCGACGGAGTAGCCCTCGATGTACGCCCCGGTCGCCCAGGCCTGCGACGGCAGCGCGCACACCTCGTCGCCGGTGGGCAAGTCGGCGCCGAAGCTCAGGCCGAACGCCTCGATCTCATCGGCGCGCTCGCCGATGACCTGGAACTGCAGCAGGAGGCGCCCGCTCACGGCGAAGACGCCCTGCTGGTCCGGCACAATGTCGGGGTTGCGGATGAACAGCTCAAGCCCTTCGCCGCAGGATTGGATCTGGGCGTCCGCGCTGGGCGCCATCGCGAGGACGGCCAGGGCTGCGAGCGAACCGAGGAGCCAGCGCCAGCCGGACCGACCAAGGACCATGGATGGCACAGCCCGGGGTGGGTTCTTTTGGTTTGCCTGACGCCTTGGCCATAGTCCCAGGGCCCGTTTGACGGCGTTTTTCGGCTAGGGGCCCCGGTAGGTCTGAAGGAAAAAGAGGCCGCCGTTGCCGGAGGGCCCGGGGTCAATGCTGGCCCGTTCGGGGATGGCTGGGAACTGGCCGCGCATGAGCGTCCAGCTGGGAACATAATCCGAGCCCTGCGTGGGGCAGGGGTGGGCTTCGTCGTCGAACTCCGTCGTTTCGCGCCCGCCGCCCATGATGCTGATGCCGTCGCGGGGCACATCGCAATCCTGCGAGTCCGGCACGACGGGGTCCCCGTACAGGTCATCCATGTCGAACAGGTAGTGGCCGGATTCGTGCACGAGCACGGAGCCGAAGTCGTCCATGCTCACAGGGCCTGGCATGGCCTGCCAATGCATGTTCATCCACATCGCGACGTCCGGGTCGGTGACCCCTTTGCGGTAGGTCGAGGCCGCACCCTGCGGGAACGCGTCTTCCGTTACAATCACGTCGAAGACCTGGTTGCACAGCGGGGTGTTGGCACCGGTCACATAGCAGGACGCCCAGCCGGAGTTGTGGTGCATGTAGTCGCCGGCGATGACCAGCACCGCTCCCGCCCGCACCCAGCCATCGGTGGAATCCCAGAGCATCTCCGCGTAGCGAGGGAATCCCGCCTCCACTTCGGCCATGTCTCCGCCTTCGTTGACCAGGACGAGGGAGTTCACGACGTACGTCCCATTGCCCTCGCCGGGTTGGAAGGCCGTCATGGCGTTGGCAAGGCGCACGGCGTGGAGAGGCGCAGTGCCCGCAACGAAGCAGAGGCTCTTGCCTTCCGGCAGGCCATCGAGCACGAAGAGATGGAGCCTGGTCGGCACGGTTTCCGTGATGGACTGCTCACTGCCCCCCGCGACGGCATAGCGCAGGGTCGCCGCCGTGGGCAGTTCGGTGGACCAGGCGACGGCGAAGCGGAATCCTGTCTTGAGCGAGGCCCAGGCCAAACCAGGGAGGCTCTCGTCGCGGCCGAAGGTGTCGAAGGGCTCCAGGACCTGTGTGCCGCCGCAGTCGAAGACCCCCGGAGTCGGCGGTGGGGCCGCATCGTCATTGGATTGGTTTCCCTCCTGGTTCGCCGGGCTCACCGGGTCCCCTTGGTTGAACACGAACGGGCGGCGGGTGACCTGCGCCGTGCGCCCGTCCGTGGCAAGGACACTGAGGTTCACCGCCCATTCCCCCGCCTTGGCGAACTGGTGTGTCGGGGACGGGACGGTTGACGCGGCGCCGTCGCCGAACGACCAATTCCAGCCCTTCACGTCTCCAGTTCCGAGCCCGTCAACGGTGGCTTGGAACTTGACGTCCTGCCCGGTGCGCGGAGCCGCAGGGGACCACGTGAAGTCAACCTTGAGGGCACCCAGTGGCTTCGTTTGCGGAGCGCCATCCGGCGAAGCGCCGGATGCGTTGTCTCCTGGAGGGTCGATCTGGATGCGAATGCACCCGGTGAGCAGCACGATTGCCAGCAGGGCGGCCGCGATGCGCACACGGTGAGCGGGCCTTGGGCGTATTTCAGGGTTGGGGAGTTCGAACGGAGGAAAGCCTGAAGGGGCGCCTTCGCTGGCCACGCCATGCCCGAATTGCCCGAGTCCGCGCGCCGGCTGTGCGACCGCTGCCTGGGCCGCCGCATCATCGGGGCGGCCGGTGCCGAACCGCAGCGTGAATCTGCCCGGATGCAGCGCTCGTGGCCCGAGGTTGCCGCAAAGGACTGCCCCGTCTGCGAGGGCGCGTTCGAGGAGTCGGGCAAATGGCTTGAGGCCGCTTTGCGCGCCGCCCAGCCCTACGAGTTCACGACGTTCCAGGTCGGCACCAAGTTCCCCGGCCCCTGCGAAGGATTCGAACGCGAGGTCTCCGCCGCGATGGGCCAGGAGAAGGTGGGCGAGAATGTGCGCACGGAAGCCAACCGTTGGCTCGCCGCCGCCATCGCCAAGGCCACGGGGACCACGACGTCGCCGGAAGGTCGTCCGGAACTGGTGATCGAGGTCGACACCCGGTACTGGACGGCCCGCGCCGAGGCCAACGCCGTCTTCGTCAAGGGACGCTACAACAAGCTGCGCCGCGACATCCCGCAGACGCACTGGCCCTGCCGCCGCTGCACCGGGAAGGGATGCTGGGAATGCAATGACACCGGGGTCACCTACTCCGAGTCCGTCGAGGACGCCATCGGCGAGCCCGCGGAGCCCATCTTCGGCGCCGTCGGCCACTCCTTCCATGGCGCCGGCCGCGAGGACATCGACGCCCTCATGCTGGGAACCGGGCGCCCGTTCATCGTCGAACTCACCAACCCGCGCCGCCGCACCGGTGACCTGGCCGAGCTTGCTGCGCGCATCAACGAGCAGACCGCCACGACCGGCGCCGCCGTCCGCGACCTGCGCATGGCCGCACCCGATGAGGTCGCAGCCATCAAGGAAGGCGAGTACGGCAAGGAGTACCTCGCCCATTGCCTGAGCGAAGCCCCCCTCGGGCGGACGCACGTCGAAGCGGTCGTCGAGCAGCTCACCGGCACGACCCTCGACCAGCGCACCCCCGACCGCGTCTCCCACCGCCGCGCCGACCTAATCCGCAAGCGCAAGCTGCACAAGGTCACGCTCGAGGAGATGTCGGACGACCCCGGCACGCGTTTCTCGTTGCGGGTCCACGCCGAGTCCGGGACGTACATCAAGGAAATGGTGAACGGCGACGAAGGACGCACCGTCCCCTCCTTCGCTGCCCTGGCCGGCGTCCCCACGAAAGTCGAATTCCTCGACGTCATCGCCATCCTGGACGACCGCCCGAAGGAACCAAAGGCGGCTGGCGGCGGGGAAGCAGGTCCTTGACTGGGTTCGACGGGCCGCACGTCATCCTGGCGGGGGGTCTCCCCAAGTCCCGTGATGCCCACGGGGGATTCCGCTTCCTTCTGATGGATGCGAAAGACTTCGCGCAGGGCTCCGCGCAGGGCTAAGCGTCGTCCTCAGCCGCTGCCGGCGCGGGCGCGGTACGATCGGCCAGGAACGTGAAGAGGAACGTGCGCCGCAGCACCGTGTCGAACCCGGCCACGAGGTCGGCGCGCTCGCCGCCCACGTCCAAGATCATCCCCTCCACCGTGTCAGCACCGTGATACATCGGGTAGTTGCCGATGACCGCGCCGCGCACCCAAACCGCGGGGAGGTCACCGGCCAGGAACGAGCCGTGGTCGCTCGGGCCGGACGTCGCTTCCGTCGTGGCCACGGCGCTGCTGGCCGCCGGTTGGCCGAGGTGGTCCACGACCGCCGTCCAGGCGGCGGCGAACTGCTCGGCGTTGCCGCCGCCGAAGTCGGCCTTGACGGGGACGTCAACGGTCCCGCCGAATTTCGCCGGCCAGTTGATGCCCGCCATGTCGAAGTTCACTGCGAGGTCGACTTGGAAGCCCTGGTCGATGAGCGACTGGACATGCGCCGCACTCCCGACAAGGCCACCTTCCTCCTGGTCCCACTCGGCAAAGACGAGCGTATGCTGCCAGTCGTAGGCCGCCATGGCGCGCGCCAGTTCGACGACGAGGAGCGTCCCTGAGCCGTCGTCGTAGGCCGCACCGTATGCCGTGACGGCACTGTCGTAGTGCGCGCCGAAGACGAGAAGGCGCGTCGGGTCGCGGCCAGGCTTGACCGCGAGGATGTTCTGGCCGGGCACGGCCTGACCAAGCTGCTGGCTGCTGCCGTCGAAATCCTGCCGCGTCACCTGCAGGCCGGCCGCCGTGAATTGGGCTTCGAGCCAGTCTTTCGCCTCGGCATGCTGGAACTGATTCTCGTAGCGCCGGGGGGCAAGGGCCACGAAAGACTCGAGATCGTTGAGGCAACGGGCCGCGTCGGGGAGCGTGGGCGTCGCGAGGCCGGCCAGGAAGGCGGCCGGGTCGGCGAGGGGGCCGTTCGGTTCGGTCGTGTCCTGTCCGATTTGCGGCGAGGCATCGTCGGCTTGCAGGCAGCCCGCCAGGAGGGCTGCCAGGGCAAGGGCGGCGATGGGGCGGGTTCGCATCAGGCCACGGACAGGACGCCGGGATGAACGCACGCGCGCCGACTTCGGGTCGCAGGGATAACCATTGGCGTGGCGATGGAGGCCGCGCCCTCCTGTCGGAGGTCGACACGAGCGCCGCCCGGCCGACGGCTTTGCCGGCCCCGGCCCGGCTCCCGGCTCGGAAACCCTCATAAGCAAGGACGCCTCGCCCCGGTCTACCCACTACGGTGCTCTACCCAGGGCGCTGTGGAAATCTGAGGCCATCCATGCCCGTCCGCTCCAAGGGACTCCGCTCCAAGACCCGCCACCTGCTGCTGAAGGACCCCCGCCACCGCGGTGTCCTGCCGCCCAACCGCGTGCTGGCGCAGTTCGCCGTCGGCTCCAACGTTGCCATCAAGCTCGAGCCGTCGCAGCACGGCGGCATGACGCACAAGCGCTTCCAGGGCCTCACGGCCGTCGTCCGCGGCAAGCAGGGCGACGCCTTCGTCCTCGACGTCATGCACGGCAACATGGCCAAGACCCTCGTCGTCCGCGCCGAGCACTTGATCCAGATCAAGTCCGACAAGTAGGAGCTGACTGACATGAGCGACGCCGACGTCATCCTTGAGGAATCCGTTGAGGAAGGCCGCCTCGTCAGCCTGGCCGAAGTCAAGGCCATGCTGGAGAAGGCCCAAAAGGACCGCGCCGAGCTGACCTACGAGCAGAAGATCGCCCTCGAGCACGCCAAGCGCTTCGCCCGCGTCGACGCCAAGACCGCCAAGGGCCTGACGGCCGCCATCGTGGCCGCCCTGCCTGGCCTCGAGGAGAAGTTCGCCCTGCGCGTGGCCGACCTGCTGCCGCAGCACCCGGACGACGTCAAGGCCATCTTCCAGAAGTCCCGGCACGACCTCTCCGAGGCCGACGTGGCCAAAGTCCTGGCCGTCGTCGACGAGCACTACACCGCCTAGGAGGCGCCTCCATGGAGGACTACGTCTACATCCTGGACTACTTGCCCCAAGGGCGGTCCGACTCGCCGCCGAGCCGCCGCGAGCCGACCCTGATGGGCCTGGGCGAGCAGCAGTTCACCCTCTTCGAGCTCGTGCCCAAGCCGGGCGCCAGCTTCACCATCGGGGACAAAGCGTACATCGGCAAGGACGTCGAGACGCGCAGCCTGGTGCAGAAGATCCGCGGCCGCGTGTCCTACCAGGAGCTGACCCCCGCCGCCCACGGCGAACTGGCCTTCGTCATCGAGGACATCGTCAAGGCGGACCCGCAGCGTTTCCTCAAGTTCTTCAACACCGCCCCGAGCATCTCGGTGCGCTACCACGCCCTCGAGCTCCTGCCCGGCATCGGCAAGAAGTCCGTCGAGCACATCGTCGGCGAGCGCAAGGCCAAGCCCTTCGAGACCCTCGAGGACCTCGAGACGCGCGGCAAGGTCGCCCACCCGATGAAGGTCATCGTCGGCCGCATCCTGCACGAGCTGCAGGACCCGACGGAAAAGTACCACATCTTCGTGCGCCCCCCGGCCAAGGAAGACGAGTGGCGCGGCCCCCGCCGCAACTGATTCGACGGATTCAGCCGCGATTGGCCGGATTGACCACTCGGTAGTATTCCAGTGAACGCCGGGCAAAGTTGATCAGAAGACCCACCGGTTTTTCGGCACAGCGTAGATAATTCTCGAGTTGAGCGCGTTCGAGACGGCCAACCACGTGTTGTGCCTTGAGTTCGATGACGACGCGGTCGTAGCACACGAAGTCTGCGCGGTACTTCGCCTGCAAGGGGCCGCCATCGTAGCGGAGCGTGAAGGGGACCTGTGATTGATGCGGGATTCGGGAGGTCTCGAATTCGCGTTGGAGGGCCTCATGGTAGGCGCGTTCAAGGAACCCCGGACCTAGCGTCCGGTGAACCTTCATGGCCGCTCCGATGAGTTGGTAGGTTTGGCTGTCCATCAATGTGGCCATATTCCCCGGGATTGTTGAACGGTGCTTAGGGCGGACAAAAATCGGACGGGGGTCGGCCTTCTCAATCCGGCCAATCGCGTTCTTCAATCCGGCAAATCTCCAGGGGGCGTGCAGAAGCCTGACCCGTTCCGCAAGAACCGGCCGCACAAGCAAGTGGGCGGCACCGACGTCCCCGGCTTCCGCAACCCGACGGAGACGATTCCCGGCCACCGGCTACGCAAGGACCTGGGCCAGCATTTCCTGCGCGACGACCTCGTCTTGCAATCCGTCGTCGCCGGCGCCGAGATTCAACCCGGTCAACGCGTCCTTGAGATTGGCCCCGGTCCCGGCAACCTTACGCAGCGCCTGAGCAAGGCCGTGGGACCGAAGGGTTCCGTGGTCGCCATCGAAGCCGACCACGCCCTCGCCGCCGCGTTGGTTGGACGCTGGCCGAACGTCGAGATCGTCCAGGGCGATGCGGTGCAGACCGACCTCGCCTCGTTCGGGCGCTTCGATCGCATCGTCGCCAACCTTCCCTACCTCATCTCCGGCCCCATCACGGTCGCGTTCCTTGAGCTGCTGCGCCAGCCTGCCACGCGCTGGGGCCAAGCCGTCCTGATGTACCAGGCCGAGTTCGCGCAGCGCCTTCTGGCCGCGGCGGGCGACGACTCGTATGGTCGCCTCTCCGCGCACGCGGCACGCTGGGTCGCCGTGGAGTGGGTGCGCGACGTGCCCCCCGGCTGCTTCGACCCGCCACCCAAGGTGGACTCGATGGTCGTGCGCCTGGTTCCGCACGCCGTGCCGCCGTTCGAGGTCAAGGATGAAGCGTTGTGGCGAGCCGTCGTCGACGGTTCCTTCCAGCAGCGCCGCAAGCAGATGCGCAACACCGTTCCGCCCGCCGTGGCCGGCTTCGGCGTCCCGACGGAGACGACGCTTGCCGCCTTGGAAGCCCTTGGCCTGGCCTCAGAGCGGCCGGAGCAAGTCGCGCCCGCCACCTTTGCTGCCTTGGCCAATCGGCTGGCGGAGGCCCGCGTTGGAGCTTGAGGGCCCCGAAGGCCGCCGCTACTTCGTCTCCCTGCACGAGGACGTGTACCGCCCCAGCGACGACACGTTGCTGTTGGCCAAGGCGGTCCATGCCGAAGTGAAGGCGGGCGACCGATTTCTCGAAGTCGGCTGCGGCGCAGGCTATGTCAGCCTAATCGCGGCAGGAGCCGGGGCAATCGTGACTTGCACGGACGCCAATCCCCATGCCGTCGCCCTGGCCCGGCACAATGCCAAGCAGAACAAGCTCTCCGTCGAGGCCGTGGAAACCGATTTGCTGGCTGGCCTTGCCGGGCCGTTCGACGTCGTCGCGTTCAACCCGCCCTACTTGCCGACGGCGCCGGACGACTACGTGCCCGGGCCGTTGAATTTGGCATTTGATGGCGGGCCGGACGGCAATACGACGGTGCTGCGCTTTGCCCAGCAAGTCGGACGGCTTCGCCCACTACCGCGTTGCGTGCTCGTCGTGCACAGCAGCCTGAGCGATCCGGCCCCCCTGCAATCGGCGATGGCGACGTTAGGCTACGCCAACGATGTCGCGTTGGACGAGGCGCACGCCTACGAACGATTGACGGTGCAGCGGTTCAGCAGGAATCGCCGCTGACGATGGCAATTGCACAACCAACAATGACCATAACGTTGTCGCGGATTTGGTCGCATTGTTCAAAGCAGGTGACATCGTCGCAGTCGGAAGGTTTTACGCCATAGGTCGGCCCTTCCAGATCCAAACATTGGGCACTCACATTGGGCACGAAGGAAACGGATGTAAGGGCAAGTAGACCGGCAACAAGCAAGCTTCGAAGCATTGTATCACGCAAGGCCATTTTGGCCAGGACGTGATGAGTTCGTCGCTAGAAAAGCGATGCCGTAAGGAGGGTGTTGAACGCTCTGCTTCGGGGGGAGGCTCACGCCTTCGAGCAACTGACGGCGTAGCGGTTCCGTCGTTAGCAGCCAACTAGGCGTCGTAGACCACTGAAGCGCCGGCGGCACCACAGTTGATGAACCGTACAATCTCGGCGTCAGCCGGAACGATTCCGGTCAATGTACCAGTGGTCCCGTCGACCGCGCTAACATCGGCTCCGTCGGCCTTGGTGAACTCCACGTGAATTTCTTGGTTGTCTGGCGTGGTAGTGAACACAGCTGTGAACGTGCGACCAACGGTCAACGGGTCAACGGCGGTCTCCACGAAAAAGACGTCCGCGTAGACGCTGCCAGGAGCGGCTGGCCTTAGGGCGCAGCCCATTGTTCCCACGGGCCATTCTCCCTCGTAGTGTTGGATTGGCATGGGGGCGCCGGTCGTCGTGTTGGACGTCTCATTCCCCGTCTCGTTCCCTGCCGGTCCAGAACTCGTCGAATTTGACGAGCTCGTAGTTGTGTTGGAGGACGAAGAGCTGGAGCTTGTCGAGGTGGAATTCGAGGTGGACGTCGGGGCGGCGGAGGTCGTCGCCGTGCTGGACGTTGAGGTCGATGTCTCGCCCTCCCCGTCGCCCTCGGCCGCGCAACCGGCAAGGGCTAGGGCAATCAGGAACGCGGACGCGAGGAGGGGCCGAAGGGCCATGCAGCCGTGGATTCCTGGCGGCTAAAAGCCCTTGAGGTTAACCCGTCGAAGCGTCGTCCTAGTGAGCCAGAGCCGGCGCTGCGTGAAGCGCCTGCAGGCCGCGCCACTGTTGGGTCACGGCGGTCACGGCGTGGCGGGCGACATGGACGCGCGCCTCGGCCTGGGCTTTGGTCATGCGCGGCCCGGTGACGGCCAGCCCGATGGGCTTCTCCAGTTGGAAGGCGAGGTCGGCAAGCTTGCGCGCGACTTCGCGGGCGATGAGGGTGTCGTGGCCCGTTTCGCCCTGGATAATGCAGCCAATGGCGACGACCGCGTCCACGTCCGCCCGCATGGCGAGAACCTTGGCGGTGAGGGGGATGTCGAAGGCGCCGGCGACGTGCAAGTGGTGGACGACGGTCGCCCCGAGTTGTCGCGCGTACGCCGTCGCGTCGTCGGCCATGCGCTTGGTGATCTCGTGGTTGAAGTCGGCCTGGACGATGGCGATGCGCGGGCCGCTGCCCGGGCGGATGGCGGGAGCGTCGCTGACGTGCGGCGTCGAGGACGAGGCGTGCGGGGCGTGCGCGGGAGCGGCGGCGCGGGCCGCTGGACCGAACGAGGGGGCGGGCATGGGACTTGGTTTGGTCGCGTGGGCCGGGGCGTGTTCCTGCTTGGCGTGCTTTGGCTCCTGCTCGTGGTGGGCCGCAGCCTTCGGGGTCGTCGGTGGAATCGGCGTCAAGGCGGCCGAGGGGAGGGGGGCCTCGTCCAAACCAAGCGGCTCCTCATCCGGCAGCTTCGGCATCTCGCGGAACGGGTCGTGGTCGGTGAGGACCTTGGTGGGGCCGTGGTTCTTGGAGTGGCTCATGGTGAGCTCCGCAGCGGAGGCGAGGTCGGCTTCGGCGTCCAGGTGCGCGGCGTCGGATTCGATGTCGATGCCTTGCGGGGCCTCGAGCGGGGACGGTCCCGGCGTTGGCGTGCGGCGCGGCGTGAAGACCTGTGGCGTCGGCGGTTCGTAGCCGTGCAGGATCTCCTTGGCGGACCTGGGTTCGGGCGGGGCGACGCGGATGCCTTTGCCGGTGCGCGGCTTGTCCTTGAGGTCGGGACGCTGGTACTCCTCGAAGAGCGGGTCGGCCTCGACCAGCTCCGTCGGCGGGACCGGCCCCTTCGTCGGCGGGACCGGTGGCGGCAGGCCGAGGCCCTTGGCCATGTTGGCGTGCGTCATGGCCGGGTCCTGCTCCGGCGGGAACTGGTAGCCGGCCGCCTTCAGGCCCTTCGGCTTGGGGGCGTCGCCGGGTTGCGCGGGGCGGACGTACTCCTCGAAGAGGTCCGTGCGGTCCACCGGAGCGGCCGGCACGGCGGGCTTGTGCGCCGGGCGGGCCTTGTCTAGCGCATCCTTCTGCGCCTTGAGCATCCGCTCCAACGTCTTCTCGTCCAGTGCCATCCCGATCCTCGACTTCCGATGGAACGTGGGCTTGAAGGTTTTCCTATCCAAGGTCTGCGACCTTGGAGAACGGCTGGCGGGTCCGCTGCGGGCGGACCCACCATACTTCGGCTGAACCCATGTTGAATCTTCGGCCCCTGTTCGCTCCTGTTGGGGCGGACTAGCGGGTCGAGGGCCGCAAGTGGGCGGCTTCCGCTTTCGCTGGGTCGGCCGGGCCAACGTCCGAGAACCCTTGCCGCTGGCCGGTGCCGGCGCGGCTCACCAGCTCCTCCGGCCGCTCCAGCAGCCAGTAGGCGTTGATGGCGTGCTCGGCGACGCGGTTGGTGGCGATCTGCACCAGTTCGGCGTCGGTGCGCGCCTCGTCCATGTGCACGAAGACCTCGAGGATGTGCGTCGAGGTCATGAGTTGGGCCTGGCCGATGGCGAGGCTGGCTTCGTGGCCGCACTGCTTATCGATGGGCTCCGGGCCCGGCATGCCGCAGGCGATGACGATGGCGCAATGGTCGCGTTCGATCATCTGCTTCGCGGCAACGGCGAGATCCTTGAAACCGGGGACGGTGCGGCGGACGATGCGGTTGGGCGCAAGGCCAATCTCGCGCAGCGTGGAGACGGCAATGGCACCCATGTCGACGGTGCTGAAGGTCGTGTCCACGACGCCGTAGCGCGGCCCCTTGGCGACGTTGGGCACGGCGGTCGGTTCTCGGCTGTCCTCAGGCTTCCAAATCTTGCTCATTTCAGGGGCTCCTCACGACTCAGGATGGCGAGGGCCTGCAAGACGAGGCCGACGACGATGATGGCGACGGGGGCGAGGATGAGCATCCAGACGAAGAGGGGCCGCGCAAAGATCCAGGTCACTGCCAAGACGACGGCCAGCAGGATGGCCCCGGCAACCACGAGGAAAAGCGGCCGCAGCTTCATGTCGGCTCCTTGGGACCCTTGGATGTCCGCCTCTGCGCCGAAAGAACCACCGCGACGGCGGCGAGGACGATGGCGACGATGAGGACCTTTGGTTCGCCTGTGAAATACGCCGTGATGGCCACCATGATGGCCACGACGCCGAGCACGAGGCTGACGCCCAGGAGGGTCGACCGCCGCCGGCCGCGTGGGCCCTCGTGGGTCATGCCTTCCCCTTGTACAGGCTGTCCTCGCCCGCGCGCTCGGCGACCTTCTCGATGATCTTGCGCGTCCCGTCGAGGTCGCCGACGAAGTGGGGGAGCCGGACGACCTTGAGCTGGACGCCGCGGCTGGCGCACTTGGCCTCCACGGCCTTTTCGTCGTACTTCTGGTCGTAGCCGAGCGCGATGATGTCGGGCTTCAGCTCCTCGACGATGCGGTAGTAGTCGCCGCGGTGGCCCAGCACGGCGCGGCTGACGGGCTTGAGCGCCTCGACCATGCGGCGGCGGTGCTCCTCGGGCGTGATGGGGCGGTGCTTCTCCTTCTCGGCCGACTCGTCGCGGGCGATGACGACCACCAGTTCGTCGCCGAGTTTTGCGGCCTCCTCGAGCAGGGCGATGTGGCCGGGATGGAGGAGGTCGAAGACGCCCGTTGTCATGACGCGAATGTGGGGGCGGCGGCCGGCGCGGCCGGGGTCAGGCGTGGCACTCATCGCGAATCCCCCGACGCCGACGGAACAGGAAGCACGGGAAGTTCCGGAAACTTAGGCGCAACCTGCCAGGGATTCCTGGAATTCCTGTTCAGTGGGGCGCTCACGCCAGGACCGCGGGGGTCGTCGGGTTGCCGGCGCGCGTCTGCCATGCTTCGGTCACGTCCCGGCCCGTGATGAACACGAGTCCGTTCAGGGCTGCGTAGTCCTGTGCTGCCTTTTTGCCTAGCGCTCGGCCGGTCGTGCCGTCGAGCATTTCGCAGATGGTCGTCGAGGGCACCAGGTTGGCCTGCCGGGCGAGCTCCAACGAGAGCTCCGTGTGGCCCTGCCGCTTGGCCAAGCCGCCTTCGGAGGCGTTGAGGAGGATGCAGTGTCCTGGGCTGCGGAACAGGAGGCCGAAGTTGTGCTGGGCATCCGGGTCGCGCAGGGTGTCCAAGCCGCCGAGGAACTTGGCTAGGGCGACGATGGTGGCGCCACGGTCGTTGTCAGTGATTCCCGTGTACGTCGTGCGCAGGTTGATGGTGAGGCTGAATGACGACTTCGACGGGTCGTACTTGATGTCGTTGGCCAGGAGGTGCTTGAGCAGCGGATGCGCCTTCGACGCCCCTTGCACAAGGTCGGCGAGGTAGGGCAGGCCGAGCTTGCGGTGGTGCTCCGGGGCGATGGTCGTGCACAGCAGGCCTCCCGCCTCCTCGCGCAGGCGGCGGATGGCCTTCGGGGTGGCGAACTCGGAAGCGATGACCATGTCGGTCTCCTCTTCGCGGCCGTCGGCGTCGTAGAGGAGAACAGGCTCGCCCCGGCGCAGGGCGGCGATGGCGGCCTCGATGGGCTTCACGCTGCGCCCAACAGGAGAGCCAATATCAGGAATGGGTTGCCACTCAAGATTAGGTTGATTGGCTGGCCGCTGGATTTGCCGGATTGACTGACCGTAGTCCAGGAATCAAAATCCGTCGAATCGCGCGGAAGAATCCGTCGAATCAGTTGGCGGAAGCGGCGGGCAGCGAGGAGTCCTCGGCGGCCTCGACGGTCGCCTTCTCCCAGTTCTTGCGGTAGGTCGTGACGTAGCCCGCGATGCGGTTGCGGAACACGGTCGTCTTGACGTCCGTCAGTTGGCCGACGACCTTCTTGTTGTGGTCGAAGTCGCCGGTGAACTGGTCGTTGTACTTCGACACGAGTTCGATCGCGACGCGCTTGATGTAGTTCTGACGGATGTTGCCCATGGGGACACCTCACCAACGGAGTGAAGGGGAGTATTGCTGCGTGAGCTGGCCTGCAATATAAGCCCAACGGCGGCCTTCCAGGAGGGGGCATCTTCCGCGGAGCCGACAGGACCGATTACGCAGAGTGCATTGGAGTGTGAAGTTGGACCGAATCTGCGTTATCTCTTGGAGCGAAGCGAGTCTGTGAAATCTGCGCTTAGAACCCGAACAGGCCCTTCTGTCCCGGCTTCGGCGTCGGCTTCTTGGGCGCCTCGTCCGCGTCTTCGGCAGGCTCCTCAACTCGGACCGTCGCTTTGGATTTCGCGGGTGGCGCGGCCTCCTCGTCGTCTTCATCGGGCAGCGCCTTCGTCTTGGCCGGCGCGACCGGCGGGAACACGGGGGTTCGCACCTCGACGGCCGCCCGGATGTCCTTCACCAGTTTGGCGTTCGCCTGGTCGCCGAGCAGGAGTGCCACTTGTTCGTCATCGAGTTCCAACTCAAACGTCTGCTCGATGGCGAATTCGCGGTCGGTCTGGAAGAGGAACGTGAACGCTTCCACCATGTCGAGGCGGGCCTTGCGCTTGCTGGTGTGTGTGGCGCGTCCGAGCACGAGGGCAACCTCGTCCTTCGCCTGCCGCATGCCCTTGGTGCGCCCCATGCGCGACAGCCACTGCGGGAACCCGAACGCTTGGAAGCCGGTGTACTCCTTCTGCCGCGCCGTCATTACTCCGAGCGTGGCCAGTTCGCCGGCGTAGCTCCACAGGCCGTAGTTCTGCGTGCGGCGCGTGCGGCCGAGGAACTGGTCGGCGCGCGCCAGCATCTGGTACCCGCGCACGAGGTCCTCCGGGTCGCGGTACTCTTTGGCCATGTTCTCGTCGATCCACAAAGCGAGGTCGTCGGGAGTCGCATCGACGGACCACACTTCCTTGCGCACGTCGTCGAGTTTGCGTCCCTTGAGGACGTGGCGCACCAGGTCAAACATCGAGCCGGTCGTGTCGCGCTGCCCGAGCGACCCGAGCTCCTTGACGGACACGTGCTTGCGCCCGATGGCGATGGATTCGAAGTCCCGCACCGCCGCGCGAAGGTCCCCTTCCGCCTTGACGGCAATCGCTTCGAGGACTTCGCGGTCCACCGTGACGCCTTCCGCCGCCGCGATGCGACCGAGGGCCGCCGGAATGGAGCGCACGTTGACGCGCTGGAATTTGATCTCCTCGCACAAGGAGCGCAGCGCCGAACCAGACCCCTTCTGCAGGGCGTAGAGGTCGTTGACGATGAGGACGATGGGCTGGTGCGTCGTGCGGATGGTCTCGACGATCTGCGCCTTGCCGCCCTTGTCGGAGAGGTCCGAGCCGGAGTCGTCCAGGCCGCCTTCGCCGGCGCGTTCGTAGAGGTTGTCCGCCTCGTCGAGGATGATGAGCTTGCGGCCCGCGCCGCCGTCGCCGAAGGAGCCGTCGGAGGCGAACGTGTGGTGGATCGCGCCTGCCGTGGCGACCTTGCGGATGGTGCCGGCGTTGCGCGAGTCGGAGGCGTTGAGCTCGATGGCGGTCCAACCCATGTCGGCCGCCAGCGCGAGGGCCGTGGAGGTCTTGCCCGTGCCCGGGGGTCCGGCCAGGACGACGGCGCGGCGTTCGGGAGGCGTGCCGCCCGCCCACGCGTCGGCCCACGCCTTCAGGCGGCCGACGGCGGGACCGTTGCCGACCACGTCCTTGAGGGAGCGCGGGCGGTGCTTCTCGGTCCAATCCACGCCCTTCTGAGTCGCCGGATGTTGATGAGGATTGGCCGGATGCAGCGATGCCGCCAATCCGGCAAATCGTGGTCGAATCCGTCGAATCCGCGGGCTACTTTCGCACGCCTTTGGCCAGTTCGCCCGCCGCGACCAGGAGGGGGTCCCAGACGGGGCTGAACGGCGGCGCGTACGCAGTCTCGACTTCCGCCAGCTTGCGCACGGTCATGCCGGCTTGCAGGGCGACGGCGGCGGCGTTGATGCGCAACGCGCAGTCCTCCGGTCCGGCCAGTTCGACGCCAAGGAGCTTGCCGGAGTCGCCGTCGGCCACCATCTTCACGGCCATGTCGCGCGAGCCTGGCATGTAGGCGGCCTTGCTCTTCGACTCCACGAGGCTGATGGCGACGTCGAACCCCTCCTTCTTCGCCTGCATCTCGTTGAGGCCGGTCTGGGCGAAGGCGAGGCCGAAGATGCGCATGATGCTGGTGCCGACCACGCCGCCGAAGGATTGGCTCGGGCCGGGGATGCGCTCGAGGGAGGCGGCGATGCTGTCGCCGGCGACACGGCCCATGCGGTTGCTTGGCAGGGCCAAGGCCATGCCGGTGGGGCGCCCAGTGATGAGGTGGCGGGCCGCGACGCAGTCTCCGGCGGCCCACATGTCGTGGAAGTTGGTGCGCATCGTGTCATCGACCAGCAGATGGCCGGTAGAGAGCGCGTGCACGCCGCCCTTGGTCGCGAAGGCCGTGCTGGGTTTGACGCCCATCGCCACGAGGACGCCATCGACGTGGACGTCCTTGTCGCCAGCGCTCACGACGCCGACGTGGCCTTGGCGCTTGCCTTCGGCCAGGGACTTGACCTCGGAGTCGAGGTGGAGCTTGATGCCTTTCTCGACGACGAATTCGTCGAGGCCGTCCGTGATGTCGGCGTCGAACTGCGGCAGCAGGCGCGGCCCTTTCTGGAACAGGTGGACCTCGGTGCCGCGCTTATGGAACGCCTCCGCCATCTCAAGGCCGACGTGGCCGCCGCCCACGATCGCCATCTTCTTGCTTTTCCCAGAATCGACGTGTTCCATGAGTTTCACGCCGTCCCAGACGTGACGCAGCGCGAAAACGCCCTTGAGGTCACCGCCCTTGAGCGGGTTGAGTGGGGCGGCGCCCGTGGCGATGCACAACTTGTCGTAGTGGATCGAGTCGCGGCCCTTGGGGCCTTGCACTGTGACTTCCTTGGTGTAGGCGTTGAGGGCGACAGCGGCGGTGTGCGTGCGGACGTTGATGCCGCGTTCCTTCGCCGTCTCGGGCGACAGAACGAGAAGTTGTTCGGGTTCCTCGACGGCGCCGGAGACAAGGTGGGGGATGCCGCAGCTCGAGTAGGAGATGTTGGGGCCCGCTTCGATCACCGTGACCTCCAAGTCAGGCGCGCGGCGCTTGGCCTTGGACGCGCAACTCATTCCCGCAGCATTGCCGCCAATCACCAGGAGGCTCGTCATCGCCCGGGCATGCCGGCCGCCGTCGCTTAACGCCACCGCTTGAGCACGCCCATCTCGCATCATGGAGGGGCGATAGAATGGTCGCGCGAGGGACCCGCAGGGACAGGGTTCGCGCCTGTTGAACGCTATATCAACCTTGGCCGGAACGGGCCTTAATCAAAAGAGAGCCAGTCGGGAGTATGCAACGCAGCACCGGCTGGACCTTCTATGGTCGGGAGGGATGCGACTGCTGCTCGACAGCGGCCGGCTTCCTCCTTGCCACCATCCATGGCAACCGCCTCACGCTCAACATGGTCGACGTCGCCCCGCATCACCGCGAAGGCCCCGAGGCCATCCCCGCCTTCACGGACCCCGGCGGCAAGGTCGTGTGGCAGGGCTCCTTCGACTCCGAGGCCACCCGCCAAGCGCTTGAGGCTTGGGGAGTCGCGGCGATTCCCCCGGAACTCCACGCCGCTGTCCCCGGCTGACCTCTCACCAAACTCCCTGTGCCGACGACGGTTGTGCGTTCACCGGCGCAGGGTCACATTCACTCGCTTCTCCTGCGTCGGACGACGGTTGTGCGTTCACCGGCGCAGGGGTCGCTCATTCCCAGCCATTCCACCTACCGGCGAAACAGGAATTGCGGGAAAATGCGGGAAAACCCCCGGTCCGTTTTCCGGGAATTCCCACAATTCCCGTAATTCCTGTTTGGTCGTGGGTAGTCGTCAGTCAGCGTCGCGCACGCAGTCGACCAGGCCGTCGAGGCAGCTTTGCGGCAGCGGGGTTCCCTGCACGAACTGGGCCCGGATGACTTCGATGGCCTTGCGCTGGCCCGGCCACGGGTAGCGCCGCACGGCCTCTTCGAACGGCACCCAGGCGAAGTCCGTGTGCTCGCCCGACAGGTGCACCTTGACGTCCGCTGCGACGTGGGCGGCAAACACTGGTGTCAGAACAATCTCGTCGGACGCGGCGAGGTAGAAGCGGTTGACGTAGGACGCCTGGTAGAAGTGCAGAGGCCGCAAGCCGGTCTCCTCCAACAGCTCCCGCGCCGCGCATTCGTAGGCTTTCTCGCCGGCCTCGAGGTGCCCGGAGACCATCTGCCACGTCCCGCCGAGGTGGATGTGCGGGGCAGGCTTGAGCACCAGCCACTCGTCGCTGCCGTCGGCCCGCAGGCGGAAGATGTGGCAGTCGACGAACCGGCTCGTGATGGCGGGCAACGGGTCCGCAGCGGGCAGGGCCGCTATCGAGCTTGGGGTGCCGCCGGCGCGCGGGCCTGGGCCTCGGCCTCTGGGCAGACCTTAGCGAAAATTGCGCCCAACAGCATCACGATGTTGAGCGGAGGCAGCAGGCTAGCAACGAGGCCCCAGGTGAAGGCCCCCGCAAGGTCGTCGTTGGATGCCTTGCGCCACGCCACGAACCCGCAGATGGACCCGGCGGCGCCCAGAAGGCCAAACAGGCCGTAGAAGCCGAAGATCATTGAGGGGATTCCCTCCGGTGCCCCCGCATCGCTCGACAGGTCCGAGAAGATCGCCGCGAAGAGCAGGCTGAAAACCAGCATGAAGAAGGCGCCGACGGCAGCCAGGATGGCGCCGACGAGGAGCAGGATGGTGGAGGCCTTGCGCAGGCCCGAGGGTTGGACCGGAGCCCACGATTGCGCGGGCGGAGCCCAGGCATTGGCCATGCCCGGCCAGCCGAGTCCCCGCACTTGAACGGAGCGGTCGCGTCGCGCTACGCCAGCAACGCGGCCAACCGGTCCAAGGCTTCGTCACAATCTGCCTTGGATACGTCGCGGTGCGTGACGAAGCGCACGACTGGGTCGGTGCCGCGCGCGCCGAGCAGGACGCCCGCCTGGCGCGCGGCGGCGATGAAGGAGCCCGCGTCGTGGCCGGCGCCGGAGACGTCGAGCATCACCATGTTGGTCTCGACGGGAGAGATGAGGCGGCAGCCGTCGAGGCCAGCCAAGCCCTTGGCCAGGCGCTTGGCGTTGGCGGGGTCGTCGGCCAGGCGCGCGATGCCGGTGTCGAGGGCCACCAGCCCGGCGGCGGCCAGGTGGCCGGCTTGCCGCATGCCGCCGCCCAGCCACTTGCGCACGAACCGCGCCTCGTGGACGAATTCCCTGGAGCCGGTGACGAGCGAACCGACGGGCGCCGCGAGGCCCTTCGACAGGCAGACCATCACGGAATCGGCTCCTGCGCAGAGGGTCGCGGGCTTCGTCTTCTGGGCGATGGCAGCGTTGAAGATGCGCGCGCCGTCGATGTGGAGCTTGGCGCCCTTGGCGTGAGCGGCGTCGCGAACAGCGTGGAGGGATTTGACGGGCCAGCAGCGGCCGCCGGAGTAGTTGTGGGTGTCCTCGACGGTGACGAGGCCGATGTCGGCGAAGTGCGGATCCTTGGGCGCATCGAGGTAATGGGCCATCTGCGCCGGAGTGAACGCGCCGTCCTCGCTGGCGACGGTCTTGACCATGGCGCCGGACAGCAGGCTTGCCGCTCCGCCCTCGTAGTAGGCGATGTGGCTGTGCTCCTCGGCGAGGACCGCCTTGCGGCGCTGCGTGTGCACCCAGACGGCAATCTGGTTGCCCATCGTCCCCGTCGGTACGAAGAGGGCGGCCTCCATTCCCAGGAGCTTGGCGACGCGGTCCTGCAGCCGGTTGACGGTCGCGTCTTCGCCGTAGACGTCGTCGCCGACCTCGGCCGTGGCCATCGCATGGCGCATGGCGTCCGTCGGCTGCGTCACCGTGTCGGAGCGGAAGTCGAGAATCCGAGGCGCGGACTTGGCACGGGCCACGGCTTTTCCAACCCGGCCTGCGGCATAAGGCCTAGCCCATCAAACGGCTCGCCGCCGACGGAACAAGGAAACCACGGAACGCACGGAACGAACTCCAAACGGGGTTCCGTGGGCTCAGGGCGCTCCTTGTTAGGGCGCGTCGTGGGCGTTCTAGCTGGGCAGAGGCTTGTCGAAATCCTCGACGGGGACCCCGAGCTTGTTGGGGGGAATCTCAGGATGGACGCCGGCCGCGTCCTGGTTGTGGTTCAGGTACTGGTAGGCATCCTTGTTGCGGTGCTTGGCAGGCATCCATCTAGAATGGTCGCCCGAGCTTGTGAACCCTTGCCAGGGAGGGAGGCAAATCCTCAACTACTGCCTTTTCCGCGAAGGGCAATTGCCAGTGCGGCCAGTGCAACGACAAGGGTTGGGCCCAATGCCGGAACGTCCAGCGTCGAGGCCGTCGGGCGGAAGGCCAGGAAACCGCCGGCATCAGCGACGGCCGCTTGCCCCTGCAGGGCGATGGTGACGGGGACCATGCGGCTGGCCTGCGGACTGCTGTCTTCGATGCGCTTCGTGTAGGTGGCGGTGAGCTGGTGCGAGCCGTCTTCCTTGCACGGGATGCGGACGGTCGTCGTTTGTCCGGCTGCGAGCGGCGGGAGCGCAATTTCGGCGCGGTCCCCCGAAGGCATGTCGAGATGCAAGCTCCCCGCCGTCAGGTTGCCGTAGCCCTCGTTGCGGACCGTGACCAGCAAGCCATCGGCGTCGGCGGCGACACTTTGGACGACCGGGTAGGCGCCGTAGAGGTGGACGTTGAGGAACGCGTGCAGTAGGCCATTCCAAGACTCGATCTCCTGCGTGGCGACCGTCTCCGAGGTGAGCGGTTGTCCCCACAACCCGACGGCCCCGCGGCCCGACATCTCGTAGCCGAAGGCGACGGCGCCGGTGTACTCGTACGCCGTGTCCACCGAGGAGCCGGAGGCCGGGTAGATGGTGCTCCAGATGGGGCCGCAAGCGGAGCGGACCTCCGGGAACGCGTCGTCGCAGACCTTCTGCAGCATCGCCTGGTCGACCGGGTCGACGCCTTCCTCACCGTACGGGTAGAGCCACAGGTTGCCGCAGCAGTGGACGCTGGCCATGTAGTCCGGCTGCGTGAGGTTGAACCACTCGATGTTGAGCCGGGTCTCGACCTCGGAGGCAGGCGACGGGCCGCGGTTGTTTAGGGTAGCGTCGTGTCCTTCGCCATCCCAGATGACCGGGTAGTTGCGGTTGATGTTGACGAGGTTGGCATTGAGGCGCCCCATCGCGTTGGAGCCGTCGGGGTTCACCATCGGCATGATCCACGTGTGGCGGTGGTCGACGATCCAGGTGGCGATGGGGTCGGAGTCGTATTGTTCGACGAGGAACTGCGCCCAGGCCAAGGTGAAGTAGACGCCGGAGTACTCGTTGGAGTGCGTTCCGCCGTCCACCCAGACGACTTCGCGTTCCTTGAGCGGAATGAATCCGGGGGTGTCGGCGTCGGCGAAATTGGCAATCTCCAGCATCCACAGGTCGAGGCCGAGCGTGGATTGGCCAATGGAAACCAGCTTGACGCGGTCAGGGTGGTCGGCGGCGAGGCGCTGCACCTCGGCGGTGAGGATGGGCCAGTATGGGTAGAGCGTCGTGCCAGCGACTTGGTTCAGCGGGTCGCCCTGGGCAAGGGCCGCCGTGAACGCGTCGGCGTGGACACCGGGGAACGGATTCGTTGACGTGCCATCCACCGCGATGGGCCAGCCGTCGGCCCCGTAGGCGCCGAATTCGGCGCTCGCTGCGGGGACGACCAAGGCAAGCAGGAGGATGGGCAGGACCCGACGCATGCGAGTCCGACGGGTGGCGGAGCGGAAAAGCCTTGGTCCGGAGACCAACCGCTTCGACTGGCGCTACAGGTCGCGGACGATGGGTTCCGGATCCGGCTTGTTGACGCCCAAGGCCTGGTCGAGCCAGGCGTCGAGTTCGCGGTCAAGCTTGTTCTGGTCAGCGGGGCTGACGCGCTTTGCGTCATGGCGTTTGTCGGCCATGACCCTTGTTCGGCTCGTGATTGCTTATCCCTGTTCCCATCAACGTTGATAAGCCGCCTTTGGGGCGCCGTAGGGGGCCGGGGGAGCGCCTTCGACGATGGCCAATGGTTGACCGCCAATCTTCATAAGCCCAAGGCAGCCCTTCCTGCGCCAATGCGCCTACCTTTGACCCTGGTTGCCGTCCTTCTCGTCTCCCTTGCCGCAGGATGCATCGGCGCCCCCGGCAAGACGATGACCGCCCGCGAAGGACTTGACGACGCCCGCTCCGCTGCCGAGGAATGGGCCGAGGGCGAGACCCTTGACCTCGTTGGCGCGGTGGCCATCGAGCCGTTCAAGCGCGTCCACTACGAAAGCGACGACGGCGAGGACGAGGCCGAGTACGTCACGCACCTCGACGGCAACCCCGGCGACGGCAAGGCGCCCGGCTGGGCCTACGCCTTCTACGACGGCGAACGCTGCATCTCCGTCGTGCTCGCGGCCGGCCTCGGCGTCCTGGCGGAGGGCTACGAGACCTGCGACGACGACATCGAGGTCACCCCGGACTGGTCCGTCGACTCCGATGAAGTCGCCGAAATCCTGCAGGCCCGGGAAGACTGGCCGGATCTCGGCGAGGACGGCACCTACTTCTGGGGCCTCTTTGCCGAAGAAGGCCTGGCCATCTGGACGGTCGGAGGTTCGGGCGAGGACGAGGAGACCGTCTTCGCCAGCGTCGACGCCTCCAGCGGCGAGGTGCTGGCCGTCGTCCACGAGGTCGGCGGCGACATCGAGGCGGTCTTCGAGGCCGAAGTCGGATCCTCTGGTGCCGTCGTGTCCGGCAGCGACGAGGATTCCGATTCTGCGGCGTACCTGACGGCGGGCGCCACGCTCGTGGCCGAAGTCGACCTGGAGGGAGTCGGACAAATGAGCATCACGTTCTCCCAGAACGGCGGCGTCACTCCGCACACCGTCACCATCGAGGGTCCGTTCGGCACGGTCGACGAGTTCGACGTGGGTCCAACCGTGGGCTTTGGCAACGTTCTCGAAAGGCACGGGTACGACGGACTCCCCATTGGTCACTACACCGTCACGCTCACGGCCAACACGGCGGCGCTCCTGCCGTCCCTCGACGTCCACGCCGAATGGTAGGCGCCGTTCACTCGCGCTTCCAGTCAGGAGCGCCCGGTCCATCGAGGTCCGGGTCATAGGCCCAGGGGTCGCCCTTGACCTTGTGCAGCCGACGGCTCCAATACATGGACGCGACCGCGCCGTACCCAGCCATCAGCACGCCGCCAAGGACAATGCTGTAGTGCAGGGTCCCACCGAACAGCATGGCGAAGCCGACGACGGCGGTCCAGCGTGCATTGTCGCGCCGCGCTGTGTACTGGTCAACCTCGGCCTGTAAGGGCGCTCCGGCTTCCACGGGCTCCAGTGGGCCTGATGGCTTGTGAGGCTTGCCTTCGCGGCCCATTCCTCATAGGGGGTCAGTCAACATGAACTGGTTCAAGTCGGGCGTCCTCCACGACATCCACGTGGTCTCCGAAACAGCCTATTACCAATGCGTGCTCGTCGGTTTCATGCGTCGCGTTGTCGCGCTTGTTGCCCTCCTCCTGCTCACCGGCCCCGCTTCGGCCAGCCTGCTTGAATCGGCCACTTCGGACGTGCTGGGCCCGCTCAGCCCTGTCACAGACCCCGTCGCCGAAGCCGCCTCCGATGCCACAGGCCTCCCCATCGAGCTAGACCACCTGCACGTGCAGGCCGATGCCGGAACGGAGTACGACGCCCCGGATTCATGCGCCGACGCCTTGGCAAGCGGCCTTCCCTTCGACCTGCCGGTCGGCGGAGACCTCGACGGCCTGCTCGTGGCCGTGGACGATGAAGCCGACTACTACCGCGTCGCCATCGGCCAGGAGCTCGTGGGCGGCCGCGTGACCCTGTCCGTCTTCGGACGGGACATGACACTCCCGTTGGCCATCGACGCGTTCATGCCGGCCTGCGGGACGTCGGTCACCGCGCCGGAGAACCAGCCGGCCCCGCCGCCTGCCCCGCCGGCACCGGCCGAGGGCGAGGTTCAGGTCACGCCGCACAACCTCGGTGGCGCGTACGACTGCAGCGACCGCTGGTTCTTCGTCTTGAACCAATTCGGCGGCCGGGACGCACCCGAGAGCATCCATGTCGTCTGGACCGACGGCAGCCAGGAGGACGTCCCGCTGCTGAAGGACACGCCTGCCACGTTGGCGCAGTACGCGACGTCGCTGCACGGCGGGTTCACCATCGAGTCCGCCACGGCCAACGTGCCGGCGGACTGGAAGGGCCAGTTCAACCTCAGCGAAGGCTTCTGCGACGCCGTGGACGGAGAAGCCGTCTTCGGAGAACCGGCCCGGGTCTCGGCCAACGGAATGTCCATCACCTTCACGCCGATCGAGGCGGGCACGTACACGCTGGCCGTGCTTTCGGTACCGCCGGAGGTCCCGGACGTGCCGACGTCAATCCCGTTGAGTTGCCACTTTGCATGCGCGGACTTGCCGGAGGGCGCCATGGACCTCAGCGGCTACACGGCCTCCGCCTTCTGAAATTGCTGACGCCCCTCAATGGCCTGGATTGAACCGCAACGCATCCCCTTGGTCGCCAGCGGCCTTGCGATGCTGCTGCTGGCCGTCCTCCTGGCCTCCATCGATTTTCGCAAGCGCGTCAATCGGGCCTTCGCCGGCTTCCTGGCCTTGCGCGGGGCAACCCTCGTCCTCTTTTCCTTCGACTTAGGGGTCGACGGCACACGGGCCGTGCAGTCGTTCTTCCCGTACCTCAGTCTCGCCGCCGTCCCGCTGGTCCTGTACTTCGCGTCATTGTACCCGCGCCGGCGCGGGCCCCTTTCGCGGCACGGCATGGGTTGGGTCGTGCTGGCCGCCATCGTCGCCCTCGATGGAACGTATTTCCTTTGGCACGAGGGATACCAGACGTTGGCGCAAGGCACGGCGCCGACAAGCATCCAGTTCGTCGGGCCCGACTTGTATGTCTCGGAGTTCGGTCCGCTTGCGTGGGTGGGGGCCGGCCTGTTTCCCCTGATGGCCGCCCTCGGCGTCCTGTTC
>JBAZXE010000014.1:0-39210 GCA_041659985.1 Thermoplasmatota archaeon
GGGGCGCCTCCAAGCTGCGCGTCATGTGCGAGGACGGCAAGTCCCGCATGGCCCGCATCCCCGGCAAGATGAAGCGCCGCATGTGGATCAAGCCCGGCGACCTCGTCATCGTGAAGCCCTGGGACTTCCAGGACGAGAAGGCGGACGTCAAGTACCGCTACGTCCGCACCCAGTCGGTGAACCTGAGCCGCCGCAAGAAGATCCCTGAGTTGCTCGACGTCGGGTTCTAGGGAGATGGCCGGCGACGACGAGCCGAAACCGATGCTTTCGGTGGAGGACCTTGAGGACACGGACGCCGATTCCGGCATGCAGTCGGTGGCCTCGAACGACGAGTGGGCTTTCCGCCGCGCCGACCGTCTCCAGGGACTGCTGCCGGACCACCGCGGCGACGCCAACCGCAAGACCGAGGGCGAAGTCTTCGACCGCCAGACCTTGATGGTCCTGCACAAGTTCCTCACACACGGCGTCCTGCGCAGCCTCGATTTCCCCATCTCGACCGGCAAGGAGGCCAACGTCTTCCGCGGCACGACGCCCGGCGGCGGCCTCGTGGCCGTGAAGATCTTCCGCGTCAACACTTCGACCTTCAAGCACGTCCTGCAGTACATCCAGGGCGACGAACGCTTCGAGGGCGTCACCGGCGACAAGCGTAGCCTGGTGCACGCGTGGACCCAGAAGGAGTTCCGCAACCTCGTGCGCATGTCCGAGGCGAAGGTCGCCGTCCCTGAACCCCTCAAGGCGCTGCAGAACGTCCTGGTCATGGAGTACTTGGGCATCAAGGAAGGCCCGTGGCCCAGCCTCAAGGATGCGGCCGTCGAGGACTACGAGCGGTTGTGGACGCAGTTGGCTGACGATTACGTCAAGATGTACAACGAGGCCGAGCTGGTGCACGCCGACTTGTCGGAGTACAACGTCCTCGTCGAGGGCGCCGGGGGCCCCGAGGACAAGAAACGCGCTCGCATCATCGATGTCGGCCAGGCCGTCCTGAAGAACCACCCGATGGCGCACGAGTTCCTCGCCCGCGACCTCAAGAATCTCACCGCCTTCTTCAAGCGCAAGGGAGTGGACGCCGAGCCGGCCCACATCATGTCCCGGCTCAAGCACGAGCGCACGACGAAGACCGAGAAGGCCATCCGGCTGGCCCGCAGCCGCGAGGAAGAGGACGAAGAATGATCACCATCCGCATCCCCGAGGAACGCATCGGCGTCGTCATCGGCCCGCACGGGGCCACGCGCAAGCTTTTGGCCGAGCGCAGTGGCCTGCCCATCCTGGTCGACTCGGAGGCCAACGAGGTCTCCTTCGACGACAAGACTCCGGGCGCCGACCCGCTCATGGTGCTGAAGATGCGCGACATCATCCGCGCCCTCGGCCGCGGCTTCAGCCCCGAGCACGCCATCCGTCTCTTCTCCGACGACGTCTATTTCGAGCTCATGGACATCCATGAGTACACCGGCAAGAACAAAGGTCGCGTGCGCCAGGTCACGGCCCGCATCGTGGGTTCCGAAGGCAAGACGCGCCGCATCATCGAGGAGCAGACCGGCTGCGACCTCGCCATCTACGGCCACACCGTGGGCATCGTGGGCGAGATCGAGGAGCTGGGCACCGCCAAGAAGGCGGTCGACATGATCCTCCGTGGCGCGGAACACGCCACCGTCTACGGCTTCCTTGAAGGCATGCGCCGCAAGATCAAGAAGGCCGACGCGGGCCTCTGGAAATAGACGCCGCCCGACGCCCAGCCCCCCGCGGAACCAGGAAACCACGGAGCGCACGGAACCTTCGAATTCACACTCCGTGCATTCCGTGCGTTCCTTGTCCGGTCGGGAATTTATGCCAAGTCGGAAGTAGGCCCGATTCGCTTCCGCATCATGCGCGGCGCCTGGCCCGTCGCCATCCTGCTCCTGGTCAGCGTGGCCGCCGCGCTCTGGTCCGCACAGCCGTTCTGGGACCTCGGCACCATCGCGCCGTCGGGGGGCAGCGAGGCCGCGACCGTCGGCCTCGGGGCCGGCATCGCCCTCGTCGCCGGCGTGGCGTCGGTCGGCGTTTTCCTGGTCTGGCTGGCGCGCAAGAACGCGCGTGCGGCGGTGCGCTGGTTCATGCTCGCGGCAATCGCCTTCGGCCTCCTCCTCGGCCTCGCCCCCTTCATTGTCGATGACGGCAGTGCTGCGGCTTGGCTGGGCGGGGCCGTCGTGGCCAGCGCGGCCGCGTGGTTCCTGCGCGGGGACGGTGCACGAGCGTGGGCGGCCGCTGCCCTGGCCGCCGGGGGCTACGCAGGCATGCTCGCCGCCGTCGCCGGCCTCGCGGTGCTCGTGGTCATCGTCGCAGCCGTTTGCCTGTACGACGCATGGGCCGTCCGCCGCAACCGCATGGCCCGCGTGGCGGATGCGGCCGATGCGTTGGAGGCCCCTTTGCAGATTGGACGCCGGTCGCAACTGAGCCTCGGCCTCGGCGACCTTCTGCTGCCAGCGGCTCTCGTGGCGGCCGCCGCCGACCCGTCGCGATTCGGAGCCGCCTGGACCGCACTGGCGGGCTGCGCCGGGTTGCTGGCGGGACTCGCAGCCTTGTCGTTGGCAGTGCGACGCAGTGGGGATACGCCCGGCACGCCGTTCCTGTGCGGCGGGACCCTCGGCGGCATCGCGGCAGGCCTCCTCCTGGCCGGCACCACAAGCTGACGGCCTTTTCACCGGGCCAAGGTTGTGCCGCCCGTGGAACCTTCCGCGGACGCGACGACGCCCCTGGCCACGACGCCCGCCCCGGCGCACGAGCCTGACCTGCCGGTGACGTGGGCCGAGTACCGCGCCGCCGCAATCCTGTCCGGCGCCTTCGTGCTGACGATGCTGCTGGCCATCCTGTTCGCCGAGCCGTTCGTCGACGCCGAGCTGCAGGCGTTCGGGGACGACACTGACAACGTTGGCAACTCGCTGTATTACCTCGTCGCCATCCTGGTGTTCACCTTCATCATCCTCGCCATCGCCAAGTGGGGCAAGAAGGGGCTCATCCGCTGGATCATCCTGAGCGCCGTCGGCCTCACCATCTGGTACGTCGTCCACCCCGTGCTCATCGAAACTCTTGGGTGGTCCCTCAACGCCGGGTACGTCACGGCCGCCGTCGCCGGCGTCGTGGCAGTCATTGCCCTCTACAAACACCCGGAATGGTACGTCATCGACGTCGTCGGCCTTCTTGTCGCCGCGGGCACCGCGGCCATCTTCGGCATCAGCCTCTCGACCGTCCCCGTCGTCGTGCTCCTGGTCGCCCTCGCCGTGTACGACGCCATCGCCGTCTACAAGACCAAGCACATGCTGAGCCTCGCCGACACCGTGATTGACCTGCGCCTTCCTGTTTTGCTGGTCATCCCTAAGGTCGCGCACTACCGCTTCCGCGCCGAGACGTCGAAGTTCAAGCAAGCCGCGCCCGAGAACAAGGGCGAACGCGAGGCGATGTTCATGGGTCTCGGTGACCTCGTGATGCCGACCATCCTCGTTGTCTCCGCCTTGCAGTTCAGCCAGCCGAATTGGGACGGTATGCCGGCCCTTGGCGCTGCGGTCGGCACCCTGGTCGGCTATGCGGTGCTCATGGGCTACGTCCTCAAGGGCCGCCCGCAAGCCGGTCTTCCGCTCCTGAACGGCGGTTCCATTGTTGGCTTCCTGACGGGGCTCTACGCCTCGACCGGTTCCATCGTGTTCTGGTGAAAGCCAGATTCGAACGCAAGCTATCCACGGATTGCACGGACCACGGAGCCCTTCCGTACGGTCCGTGAGCTCCCTGGTTTGGCCGCCGCACCGGCTGCCGAAACCATCAACCAGCCCCGGGCGATGGACAAGCGATGCCGACCGCCCTCGTCACCGGAGCCAGCAAGGGAATCGGGGCCGCGGTCGCGCGCCGCCTGGCCGCCGACGGCTTCGACATCGTCGTGCACTACCACAAAGACACTGCCGGTGCACGTCGCACGGTTGAGGCCGTCCGCAAGCTCAAACGCAAGGTCGTCGCCGTGCGCGCCGACCTCGCGGCCCCGCGCGACCTTGAACACCTCGTCGAGGAGACCACCAAGGCGTTCCCCCGCCTCGACTGCGTCGTGCACAACGCGGGAGTCTATGAGCGTCGCAAGTTCGCCGACATGACCGGCAGCGCCTGGGTCGCGACGCGCCTGGTGGACCTCGATGCCCCCGCCGTCTTGACCCACCTCCTGCTCGACCACCTGGCAAAGGATGCCTCCATCGTGTTCGTCTCCAGCATCGCCGCCGTCCGAGGTTCCAGGCATGGGGCGCACTACTCCGCTGCCAAGGCCGGCCTGCTGGGCCTCGCGAAGTCGCTGGCGCTCGGGTTGGCCCCGCGGGTCCGCGTCAACGCCGTGGCGCCCGGCTACGTCGACACGGCAATCCTGGCCGACGACACGCCGGCCCGCCGCAAGGAACGGGCCGCCGAGGTCCCGCTTGCCCGGTTGGGGAAACCCGAGGACGTGGCCGCGGCCGTGTCGTTCCTGTCCGGCCCGGACGCCCGGTATGTGACCGGGCAGGTCCTCCACGTCAACGGCGGCCTCTGGATGGGCTAAATCGGATTGGACGGATTAATAAGGGCGATTTGACGGATTTTGAACGCCTGTCCCCCAATCCAAATCCGGCCAATCGCGGCAAATCCGGCCAATCCGCTTCAGAAAGCGTTTAAGGAGGGAAACAGTGGCCCGCTTAGGGATGCGAATTGGACGCTGAGGTCACTTCTTTCATCAACCTCCCGGTCTACACGTACGGCGGCCGCTACGTCGGCGTCGTGCAGAACGTGATCCTGGACTTGCCCAACCGCCGCGTCGGTTCGCTGCTTCTGACGCGCACGTCCCCCAAGTTGGTCGAGGGCGGCCACAACGTCGCCGTGCCCTACCGCTGGGTCGCCTCCGTCGGCGACATCATCATTCTCAACAACTTCCCCGACAAGGTCGTCGCCACGCCCAAGTCGCAAGAGGAAGAAGAGCCCATCACCGCGTAACGTCGTTGCCGCAGCCTAGGCAGGCGGAAACGCAGATTACGCAGAACATTCGGATGGGCGGCTTTGCGGCATGATTACTTGCAAAGCAACATCCGAGCGTAATTCCGCAGATTTTGTCTTCTTGCCGGTGAAGATGTAGCGGCGGTGCTCGAGGGAGGGCAGGCCGAAGTTAATCAGAAGGCCGACATCGAGTCCTGAGGCCCGCAGGTAGTTCACGACCTGGGAGGACTCCGGACTGCGGACGCCCACCTGCGCCTTGAGTTCCACCAAGACCTCGCCGTAGCAGACGAAATCCGCGCGGTACCTCGTCTTGAGTTCGTGCTCGTCGTAGCAGATGACGAAGGGGACCTCGTGCTGGAACGGAATGCCCTGCGCGGCCAACTCGATGGCAAATGCTTCGTGGTAGACGGCTTCTAGGAAACCGTTGCCGAGTTTTCGATGGACGGCCATGGCGCAGCCAATGATGCGGTAGGTCCGTGGATCACGGATCACAGACCCCACAGGCCTTACCCCTAGTTCTGAAGTCCAGGAAGGTCGGCGAAATCGGACACTAATTGGCGCCCAACAGAATCTGTGAAATTACGGGGAACAAGGCCTTGTTCCCTCCGGGGCAAGGCCGCCCTCCAGGATTCTGCGTAATCTGCGTTCCGCCACACTGTACCAGGCACAGCCAACAGGAAGGCCCCGCTTTTCTACAAGCACCTTTTCGCCGCGCTCGTGACCCCCAAGGGACTCACCGCGCGGCGCCTCCTCGGCGTCGAGATGTCGGGCATCCGCAAGATGTTCGAACTCGCCGGCAAGGACGCCGTCAACATGGGTCTCGGCGAACCGGACTTCGAGCCCGCCCCGCACATCGCGCAGGCCCTGACGGACGCCGTGGCCGCCGGCAAGAACCACTACGGACCGACGCTGGGACTTCCGCAACTGCGCGAAGCCATCGCGCACCGCATCAAGGACTACCGCGGCGAGAACGTCTCCGCCGACAACATCATCGTCACGGCCGGCGCCACGCAGGGCCTCATGACACTCAACCACACCTTCGTCGACCACGGCGACGAGGTCCTCTACCCGGATCCCGGCTTCGTGCTGTACCCGGCCCAGGCGCGCATCTGCGGCGGCTTCCCAATTCCGTACTCGCTGACACCGGAGAACAAGTACCAGCCCGACGTCGAAGAGATTCAGGAGAAGATCACGCCGCGCACGAAACTCATCATGGTCAACACGCCGTCCAACCCGACAGGGGCGTGCATGGACAAGGAGACGGTGCGCGCCATCTGCGAGATTGCCGAGGACAAAGGCATCATCATCGTCGCCGACGAAGTGTACGACTTCCTCTCCTACGACGCGCCGCACCAGTCGTTCCTCAGCCACATGGACAACGTGATCTGGGTCAACTCGTTCTCCAAGACCTACGCGCTCACCGGCTGGCGCCTCGGCTGCATCGCGACGAAGAAGGAGTACGTCAAGGCCATCGAGACGATGCACTACTACACGGTCGCCTGCCCGCCGACGCCGTTCCAGTGGGCCGCCGTCGCCGCCCTTGAAGGACCGCAGGACCAGGCGGAGGAGATGCTGGTCACCTTCCGCAAGCGCCGCGACCGCATCGCCAGCCGGATTCGCAAGATTCGGGGCCTGCATATGGTGAAGCCGGGCGGTGCGTTCTACGCGTTCCCGCGCTACGACTTCGACATCCCGAGCCAGCAGCTGGCCATGGACCTCGCGAAGAAGGGCCTCATCGGCGTGCCCGGGTCGGCCTTCGGCCACCTCGGCGAAGGCCACCTGCGCTTCAGCTACGCGACGAGCATCGAGAAGATCGACGCCGGCATGGACATCCTCGAGGCGCACTGCGCCGAGATGCCGCTGAAGAACTAGCACGCAGCGCTTCGCGGCCGGCAGAAAGCGTCTAGGCTGGCCTAGGCGGCTCGCACGGAATAAGTTCCGCCCTGGAACGGGAAGTAAACGGTTCCAAGCCAGCTTCCAGTCTTGCTCTCGATGAATCGGCCTAGCCTGGTCGATTCATCGCACGGGCGCCCTTGAGAATCGTCTCCGCTTTCGAGCATGGTCTCAATTGAAGGCGCTTCGGCGTGAACCTCTTCGTACGTGACCCTGGGCTCTCCCGGGTCATCGACGGCACGAAGTGTGACGGCGCAGAAGTGCGGCCCATCTGAAGCGTCAAGGCAACCGCCCAGAAGGAAGACGACGGCCACCAACAAGCCCCGCACGCCTGTCATTCAGCAGCCGACGTCAATTACCTTGCGGGCATCAAACCCCCGTGCACCGCGCAGGGGGGCGGGCTTGCCCGCCGCGAAGCGTTGCGGGCGGTGGGGGGTCCGAAGGACCCGCCAAGCGCGAAATGCGTCCGAGCTCGCAGAGCGAGGACCGTTTCGTGCTCGGCTAGTTGCTGCGCGTCACGACGACCGTCATAGGGTTGCCGCCGGATGGGACCGTGAAGTCCTGCTCGGCCAGGTAGCGCACGAGGGTGCCGTCGACGGTCACGTTGTAGTCGACCTTGACGTGGTAGGTGCCCGGCGCCAGGACCGCGGTTGCGTTGCCTTGGGCGTTGGTGGTCACCGTGCGCGAGGCCGGGCCCGTGAGGGACATCGGCACCTGCGCGACCGGTTCGCTGCCGTCGAGGAAGCGCAGCGTGACGGTGCTGCTCTTGACCGTCATCGCGAGGTCGGCGACGCCGGCCTGGCCGGCGGCGAGGGTGACCTGCTGCGTGGCGTTGTTGTAGCCCGCGAGGCCGCCGGTGACCGTCTGGAAGCCGGCCGCGACGTTGCCCAGCGAGTAGCGGCCATCGGCGCCCGTGGTGGCCGTCATGCCGCCGACGCGGACGTCGACGCCCGAGAGAACCTGGTCGGCGCTGGCGTTGAAGCCGGCGACGCCGTCCTTGTTCTCGTAGGCGACGCCCGCGACGCTGGCGAAGGGCACCTGGATGTCGACGGTGCGCGGGGCGGTCTCGCCCTTGGCGACTTGGACGTCGGTGCGGTTGTAGATGGCCTGGCCCTGCGACAGGACAGTGAGCTTGAGGTCGTTGTTGTCGCTGAAGGGCGCGACCACCGAGTAGGCGCCCATGGCGTCCGTGGTGGCGATGCCGTGCATGGCGCCGGTGCCGTCGACGAAGGTGACGCCGTAGCCGGCCATCGGCTGGCCGCTGGCGTCCGTGACGGTGCCGGAGACCGTGACGCCCGTGTAGTACTCGAGGAGGACGGACTGGCGGGCGTCCGGGACGCCGAAGTAGTCGCCCACCGACTGCTGCACGACGCGCCAGTGCGACAGGCCTTGGCCCGCCGGCTGGTTGGAGTCGTAGGAACCGTAGGCGCGCGTGTACATGCTGTTGGCGAACTTCTCCGTCGGGATCAGCTGCTCGTTGCCCTGGAAGAGCGGGATGCCGCTGGCGGCGTCGAAGCCGTCGAGCGGGGTCTGACCGGGGCGGTAGGCGTAGCCGTTGTAGGCGACCCATTTCGTCCCGGCGGCGTCCACGTAGGCCGGCTCGTCGAGGCGGAAGGAGTTGCCACTCTCGTCAACGCCGTACTGCTGCACGGTGAGGACGGTGCTGCCGGACTGGATGCGCGTCGAGAGGAAGTCGTCCGGGTTCTTGTTGGCGAGGAAGACTGGGGCGTAGAAGATGCCCGAGCTGCGCGCGCCGAAGGGGTACATGCGGATGTCCGCCGCCATGTAGCCGACCTTCTTGCCGGTGGCCACGGTCAAGGAGTCGTAGAGCGGGAAGACCGCGGTGCCGTTGACCTTGGACGAGAGCAGGTCGTACTGCGCGTCGTAGGTGGCGGCCGAGCCGTACGAGCCCGACAGGCCGGGGCTGGCCGCGTCGAGCGCCGAGGCGACGGCGGGCGAGAAGCCGGCGCCGTCCTTGGCCCAGTCGTAGTTGAGCAGCAGGATGGAGAGCCAGCTCATGGCCTCGCTTTCGGATTCGGACGCCAGGAAGCGGCCGGCCAGCTCGAAGTGCGACTGGAAGGGGTCGGCGACCGTGGGGTGCTCGCCGATGCCGACGTTCCAGTGGCCGTAGTCCCACCAGGCAATGACGGCCGGGCGGTCCTCCAGCTTGAGCTGGGTGTCCTGGTGCGCCAGGTAGTCCATGGTCTCCAGCCAGCCATTGTCCTTGAGGTCGAAGCTGATGCCGAAGGCGCCGAAGAAGTGCGAGTCGAGGTTGTTGTCGCGCTCGTACTCGGAGGAGAGCGCGGCGTCGGCGCCAATCCACAGGTTGGGGCCGACGAGGAACACGACGGCGAGGACGGCGAGCGTCCACTTGCCCCAGCCGCGCTGGACGCGCTGGCCGTAGCCGGCCGCCGTGCGGTCCAGCGAGAAGCCCAGGCGGGTGAAGAGGGCCGCCATGGCGACGCCGATGAAGAGGGCGAAGACCGGCACGGCGTTCATGACGAAGCGGCTGGCGGCGAAGGCCATGAAGAAGGCCACCGTGCCCCAGGCCGCGACCATCATGAAGGCGGGCTCGCCCTTCCAGGCGCCCTTGAGCGACTTGCCGTAGCCCCAGAAGCCCAGCAGGAAGGTGAAGAAGCCGAAGCTGGCGGCGACAAAGCCGAGCTGCGCGCGCTGCGCCTCCGCGATGGTGGTGTAGAGCTTGCTTTGGTTGAAGTAGCCCAGGCCGGAGAAGACTTGGTAGCCGGCGGCGGGGAAGACCCACAGCAGCATGGCGAGCCCAACAAGGCCGGCCAGCAACAGGGCCGGGAAGACCACGAGGGACGGCAGTTCGCGCGTCGGGACCAAGACAAGGCCCGCGACGAGGACGCCGATGAAGACGTACAGGCTGGGGTAGATGGTGCCGGCCAGGAACTCCGGGTACATGCGGTAGTACAGCAGGTACGGCAGGACGACGACCATCAGGAGCGGCAGGAGGTAGACGCCGAAGAGGGCAGTGGAGTCGCGGTTGCGCAGGTGGTCGGCGATGAGCTGGAAGCCGATGGCGAGGGCGAGGACCGCCAAGGCGTACGGGTAGCCCTTCCAGACCAGGGCGGTGGCGGTAAGGGCGACGCCGGAGAGGGCGGACCACTTGAACGCCGTGCGGTTGGCGGTGAATGCCGCCTTCAGGCCCGCCACGCGGGCGTCCGCCTTGCCCCAAGTCGAGACATACTCGCGCGATTGCAGGGCGCGGAACGCCTTGACGAGGAACGCGAAGGCCAGCGAGATGAGCAGCATGGTGATGCCGTCGTGGTCAGCGTAGCCCCACACCGAGCGCTGGATGTGCGGCGCGGAGATGGCGGTGAAGAACGCGGCCCACAAGCCAGCACCGCGGCCCCAGAGGTCGCGGCCAATCATGTAGACCGGGATGATGGCGAGGGCGCCCCAGATGCCGGTCATGATGTTGAGGGCGGTCCCGGTCGGGTCTTCGGCGTTAGTGGCGTCCAGAGCGAGGGCGAGCGGGGCTGCGGTCCACACGAAGAGTGGCGGGTTGGGGTTGCTGCGGCCGTCGGGGTAGTTGATGGCGGAGTCGAAGTCCAGGTTCTCCCCGGTGTCCAGGAGGTGGCGCAGCGCGCGGTCGTGGTAGTACGGGTCGTTGCCGGTGAAGATCTCACGGCCCGAGGCCTCGTCGTGGCCGGTACCGACACTGAAGGCGATGCGCAGGGTGAGCGCGAGGACGAAGAACAGCCCGAGCCAAATCGCGGTCGAGCGGGTCTTGCTAGCGTAGAGGTCCGAGCCTGCCATGAGCGACACACCAAGCGGTCCCACAAGAGGACCGAATTGATGCGGCGAAGGACCCACATATAATAACCGTTCCAACAGGAAAGGGCGGCTTGCGTACCAAGAGTTCCGACCTTGCCCAAGGACCCCCACCATCCATCCCGATCTTCGCCTCCGGATTCCGATCATGGGAAGGGTGATGGCCGGACCCGTGCTGGCAAGTCCCCATGTCCCGCTACGCCGTCCCCCTCGCGGCCCTCGTGATGGTTGCCGCCTTGGCCGGTTGCGCCGCCTCGCCTCCCTCGGATGGGCCGTCGGACAGCACGACGGAAACGAGCCCTCCGCTTGCCGAAACGGCGCTCGGGTCGCTCGCCCTACCGGAAGTCCTTGTCTCCGACCGGATGGGCGGCGCCGAACCCAACCTCGCCGTCGCCGCCGACGGCACCCTCTACGTCTCCAACCCCGGCGAACTTTGGCGCAGCGACGACGACGGCGCAAGCTGGAACGAAGTCGGCGCAGGCCTCCTCGACGGGGGCGGCGATGGGGACATCGCTCTCGATGCAGCCGGCAACGTGTACTGGCTTGGCCTCTTCGGAAGCTCAGGCTCCATCCCGTTCCAGGTCAGCCACGACCGCGGCGCCACGTGGAGCAAGGCCGTTGACGTCTCCGACGGAACGGGCAGCGACCGCGAGTGGATCGCGGCGGCCAGCGACGGCCGCCTCTACACCACTTGGCGCGGCGAGACCGGGCTCGAATTCCGCTTCTCCCCGGACGGGGGCGCCACTTGGGCCGACAAGGTGACGGCGGCCCCAGACGGCAACCAGGGACCAGTCCTGCACCACGGCAACCGCACCTACCTGGCGGCGGCCGATTTCGGAAGCCCGACCGGTGGCGACGCGCTGCTGCACGTCTACACCAGTGACGACGACGGTCTTACCTGGACCGCCCATGTCGCAGCGGACGTCCCGCAGTCCGCCGCCGGGGAGACGAACGGGTACATCACCGACTTCCCAGTCCTCGCCGCGGATTCCCTGGGCACCCTGTACCTGGTGTACGCGACCAACATCGGCTTGAGCGACGGGGCCGAGGGGCCCGTGCTTCCCGGCGTGGCGAGCCTGTTCGGGATTGCGCTCGTGCGCTCCAGCGACGGCGGCGCCACTTGGACGGAACCCCTCATTGTCTCCAATCCCAGCAAGGACGCCCGCATGCCATGGGTGGCGGCAGGCGCCTCCGGCCGCGTCGCCATCGCCTGGTACGAGAACGTCAACGGCATCCCGGGCGAATCGCTGCCCGATGAGTGGAACGTCCAGATGTGGCACAGCATCACGGCCGACCAGCCCGTGCCCGTGGGAGCGACCGTCCGGCTCACATCCACGCCCAACCACCTGGGCGCCTTGTGCACAAGCGGCACGGGTTGCCTAGTCTCGGACCGCAGCCTGCTCGACTTCTTCGAAGTCGCCATCACGCCGGACGGCCGGCCTGTGGCCACGTGGGCCAACAGCGTCCTCGGCACCGGGCTCGGGGTGGCCGCGCAAGGCACGGACATCTACTTCGGCGGCATCGCGGACGCGCCCCCAATGCGCTAACCCGCCTCAAGTCGACTCGGCGCCAGCCGCACGCTTGACTACCGCAATCCAATCTGCTTGGCGATGACCATGCGCTGCACTTCCGAGGAGCCTTCGCCAATCTCGCACAGCTTGACATCGCGGAACATGCGCTCGACGGGGTAGTCCCGAGTGTAGCCGTTGCCGCCGTGGACCTGGATGGCCTGCGTGGTGACCCACATGCCGACTTCGGAGGCGTAGAGCTTGCCCATGCTGGCTTCGCGGGTGAACGGGAGACCCTGGTCCTTCATGGTCGCGGCGCGCGTCAGGAGGAGGCGGGCAGCGTCAATCTGGGTCGCCATGTCGGCCAATTTCCACTGGATGGCTTGGTTGGCGGCGATGGGCTTGCCGAACTGCTTGCGCTCCTGCGCGTAGGCGAGACTTGCGTCGTAGGCGCCCTGGGCGAGTCCGAGGGCGAGGCTGCCGATGGCGATGCGGCCGGCGTCGAGGGTCTTCATTGTGCCGACGAATCCGTCGCCCAACATGCCGACCATGGCGTCGTCGGGGACCCAGAGGTCCTCGAAGTAGAGTTGCGAGGTGATGGAGCCGCGCATTCCCAGCTTGTCCTCCTTCTTGCCGAGGTGGAGGCCCTTGGTGCCCTTCTCGGCGACGAAGGCGGTGATGCCGCGCGGGCCGGCCTTCGGGTCGGTCTTCGCCATGATGGTGAAAACGTCGGCGATGTGGCCGTTGGTGATGAACTGCTTTTGGCCGTCGATGCGCCAGCCGTCCCCGTCGCGGACTGCGCGCGTCTCAAGGCCGGCGGCGTCGGAACCCGCCATGGGCTCGGTCAGGCACCAGGCGCCGATCTTCTTGCCTTGCGCCATGGGACGGACGTAGCGCTCGCGCTGCTCGTCGTTGCCTTGCGTGTAGATCTGCGAGATGCCGAGGCCGTTGTGCGCGGCCAGGCTCAAGGCGAGGGAGCCGGAGACGCGGGCGATCTCCTCGATGGCAATGTTGTAGGACACCGTGTCCAGGCCGGCACCGCCGTGCTCCGCCTTCACCGTCATGCCCAAGAGGCCGAGCTCGGCCATGCGGGGGACCAGGGTGTCGCACCACCAGTCGTCCTCATCCATGCGGCGGGCGACAGCGGCGACCTCGCTCTCGGCGAACTCGCGCATGGTCTGGCGGACCAGCTGCTGTTCGGAGGTGTACTGGAAGTCCATGGACAAGCCTCGCCACTCCTGGGGGAACTTCACGGTTTCGCCAGGCGGATTCGCGGGTTTTTGCCGAAATGCGCGGGAGTCAGCCTACCGGCCTCGGCTAGATTGGAGAAATGGTTGAGGGGTGAAAGGCGGCGGGTTTAGCGCAGGATGCCCTTCTTGCCGCAGCCGGGGCAGACCGTCACGATGGGCTTCTGGCCGGTGGCCGTGAAGCTCGTGGCGCAAGCCGGGCAGCGCGCCTGGTGGACTTCACCAGACGGCTGCAGTTCGTCGTCCGCCGCCTTGGCCTCGTCGCCCTCCTGCCAGGCGTAGCCTTCGGCGGCCACTTGTTGGCTGCCGTCGCGGTTGCGGCCGCGGGCGATGAGCACCGCGACGAGCACCACGAGGAACAGGATGCCCAGGGCGATGAGCACGATGGCCCACGTGGGAAGTCCGTTGTCCGTCGCGCTGTCCGTCGAGGCGGTGCCGGGGTAGTCGGTGGTGTCGGGGGCGCTGCTCGACGTGAACAGGCCGAGGGCCGACGTCGCGCCGTAGTACATCGTGACGAGGTACTTGGTCGTCGACTTGGCCTCGGAGCCGGAGTCCGTGTAGCTCGCATCGTCGAAGTCGGCAGACGTCGCCGGGATGGTCTTGACCAGCGAGTACGGGCTGTTGCTGCGCCAGACCTGGACGCCCTGCACCGTGGCGGGACGGCTCGTGGGCAGGTCCCAGGTGATGACGTTGTCATCGCCGCTGCGCTTCACCGTGACCTCGACGTTGTTGTTGGCCGTGAGGATCTGGTTGGGCGTCAGCGTGAGCGGGCCCGTCGAGCTCGAGGACGAGCTGCTCGAGGATGAGCTCGAGCTGCTGGAGGACGAACTGGACGACGTGGGCGTTTCCGTGTAGGTGAATCCGGCCGTCTTGGTGGCCGTCTCCGTGCCAACCGTGACGACGACATCCACGGCACCAGCGGCGTGGGCCGGGGTCTTGGCCGTGATCTGCGTCGCGCTGACGATGACGACGTCCGTGGCAAGAGTGCCTCCGAACTTCACCGTCGCACCGGTGACGAAGTTGGTGCCCGTCAGGGTGACCGCCGTTCCGCCGGCGAGGAGACCCTGGTTGGGCGACAGGGAGGCCAGCGTGGGGGCGGTTGAAGGCGTGGCGGTGATCGTGATGGTCACGGTCTTCTCGACGTTGGCACCGCCATTGTCGACCACGGTCAGTTTTGCGGTGTGGGTCCCGACGACCAAGTACTGGTGCGCAATGGTCGCAGGCGGAGCGCCGGACCCGGCTTGCACGGTGGTGCCGTCACCGAAGTTCATGGTGTAGGAAGCAATGGTCCCATCGCTGTCCGTCGCCGTCGTGGTGAAATTCACGGACCGGGGAGCCACTCCGGAGGTCGGCGTGGCCACCAGCGTGGCGGTGGGCGCGACGTTGCCGGACAGTGTCCAGGTGGCGAAGGCCGTGCGGGCCTGCTGCGTGGTACCAGGGGTGACCGACGGTTTGTCGAGGAAGTACGCCGTGATCCGGTCGCCGCTGGCCACGAAGAGTTTGCCGTTGGCCGGCGTGCGGCTGGTCTCGAAGCCCAGGGTGCCTTCGAAGAGGTTCGTCGAAGCGCCCGTCTCTGTCAGCAGGACAGGTTCGCCCATGGGGTCCGAGTCGGTGAAGACAAGGGCCCCGCGGGTGTCGACTGAGGCGGTGGTGCCGTCGACGTCTGACAAGGTGATCTTGGTCGACGCACCGGCGCCGATGTAGGCGGCGGCATCGAAGGCCACAGTGGCCCCGGCGTACGGCGATGAATCGTCGGCGAACCAGCGGGTCGTTTTGATGACGAACGCCTCCACGCCCATGGCATTGGTGGCGTCACGGTAGATGGCCGTGACGAAGTCGCCGTCGCGGACGTCGACGTCGGTGTCGGTGTCGCTGTCGACGCTATCGTCGAAGGCCACGTCAGCGCGGAAGTCGTTGTCGTCAGCGTCGTCCTCGGTCGGGCTCAGGTTGACCCCGCGCGGGTCGGAGTCGCTGAAGATCCAGACCCCGTTCGTGAGGTTCTGGACCGTGCCCGTGTTTACGTTGCGGTCGCCGTCGACGACATGGACGGCGTTGGTGATGGTGCTGGCGCCGCGCAGCGGCTCGGCCGAGAAGGACAACGTGCCGAGGGCGCCGGGTTTCCAATGCCTCTCGGTAGTCGCGGTCACCGTCTGGGCGTTGCCCGCCGCGTTGTGCGGGTCGACATATTCGAGGGTGACCAGGTCGCCATCGGCCACCTTGAGCTTGTCCGCCGTGTCGTCGCTGGCGCCGGTGACGAACGTCATCTGGCCGATGAAGCCGTCGTCCGTCGTCGTGCTGTGGGTGATGCCCCCCGTGGCGTCGGCGTGAGCGTAGCGCTCGGTGAGCGTAACGGCGATGCCGGTGGCGTCCGACGTCGACCTGACGCGGGCCGAGATGGTGTTGAGGGCCAGCGAGGTGTCCTCGCTCGGGTCGGCGGTGCCGACGAACAAGAACCCGGGGCCGAGGCCAATGAGACTGCTGCCAACCGAGGCGCCTTCGCGCAGCGCCTCGTGGAAGTCGGCGGTGGCCGTGCGGCCCTCGCTCCAGGGGATGCTGTTCGAGACGACACCGAGGCCAACCTTGTCGACGTCATCTCCGGTTTGGCATCCAATAGGCACTGAATCAACGGGGCAGGATTGACCCGCCAGCTTGTTGCCATGGCTGTTGGCGTAGGAGTAGGCCGCAAAGATGGTGTGTTGGCGCAGGCTCACGCCCAGGACATCGCCGTCGTCACTGTGGGTGCCGAAGCTGATGCCGCCGCGGAAGATGCCGGATGTCGGCGTGGTCTCGGTCACCAGGACGGAGATGCCTGCACCGGAGGCGAGGTCGAGTCCTGGGTTTCCTGGCGCGCTGTCGGTGCAGGTCACCGTAGACCCGGACCACGCGACTTGGAGGGCATCCGTGCCCACGACGACGCAGAACTTGTTAATCACGTCGTTTGTGCCGACCTGGACGTTGAAGTTGGCGTCCGTGACCTCGATGACGGCCGAGTGGGTGCCGGTGCTCGGCGTCTGGGCACCGAAGAAACCGGTGGCCGTTGCGAGCACGGCGGTGGGCCCGTTGAGGTTGCTGCAGTCCTGCGAGCAGTGCTTGAATGCGATGCTGCCCTTCGTGCCAGCGGTGGAGGAGACCTCACCACCCGTCTGCACTCCGGTGGCCGAGACGGCGACATTCGAGGTCCCATCGGCACGCTTGTCGTCCGTGTAGGTGACCGTGATGGTGGAGCCGGTGCGCGAAAGGAGCGCCCCTGCCTCAAGGGAGGAGGGAGCTACGGGCGATGCTCCGCCTGCAACCTCGCACGTGGCACCATTCCTTGGGTCGGTGCCATTGCCGCCGCCGGTGCTCTGAACCTTGAAGCAGCCGCGCCAGATGCCCGCACTTGGCGACACGAGGGTGTCGAGGGGCAAGCCGACGGGGTCAAGGGTGGAGCGAGCCACAATGCCTGGGGCAGTGTTCTGGTCGAGGTCGACATCGACGACCTCCACGAAGATGTCCGTCCCGGCCGCCAGGCTGCCGCCGGCCGGAATCGCCGTGGTGTACTGGTCATCCTGGAAGAGCCGGATGGTACCACTGCGAGCCAGCGTCCACGTGGCGGGCGTCGCAACGGTGTTGAACGCTGCGGTCGCCCCGGTTTCATTGCGGGCATCCGTGGCCTTGGCGAACACGTTGCCGTCGTTGGCGACCTTGATCTTGCCCGGGACCGTGCTCGTGGAGGGGGTGGTGGCGACCGTGTCGAACCCGAAGGTGCCAGTGAACTCGCCGGAGCCAGCACCGGTCTGCGTCAGGGTGACGTCAAGGCCGATGGAATCAGCCGAGGATGTGACGCGGGCCGTGATGGTCGCGGTGCTCAGGAGGTCCGGGTCCTCCAGGCGGAGGAAGCCGATGCTTGAGCCGGTGCCGTGGTAGGTGGTGTCGACTGTGCGGAACGTGGAGTCGGTGAAGGATAGGACGGCAGTGTCCCGGTCCTGCCAGGCAGCGTTGGTGAGGAGGGCCGCCTTGTGGCCGCGGGCGTCGACGTCATCGTAGGCCGCCGTGACCGTCTGGCCATCGAGGGCGTGGATGGTGTTGGTGGAGCTGGCGGTCGTGCTGAAGCCAAGGACCGTGGTGCGGAACAAGCCGCTGCTGGCCGTGGTCTCGGTCAAGTTCACCAGGATGCCGACCGGGTCGGAGGGCGAGTTGACGCGCACCGATACCGTTTCGCTGAGCGTGGAGTTCACGTTTCGGTCGGCGTCCGTGAGGGAAAGGGTCGCTTTGGCGCCCGTGCCTTCGTAGATGGCCTGGTCGAAGGACAACGAGGCCGCCGTGCCGGCGCGCCATTCCAGGCGCTCCGCTGCCGTACTGCCCGTCGGAGTGGTGATGGCGCCCGAAGGTGCGTCGTCGGTATACGTGGCGGTCAGCAGGTCGCCGCTTTGGACGTTGACACGGCCGTTGTTGGCGACGCTGGTGGTCTCGACGCCGAAGATGCCGATGAACTGGCCGTGCGTAATGTTGTCGTCGGTGGAGTCGCGGTACAGGGTGATGGCCTCGCCGGCGGAGTCGTGCGGAGAGCGGACGATGACCTTGCCCGTGACGATTTGCTGGCTGGCTAGGTCGTCATCGCGGATGCGCACGACGCCTACCGCGCCGGTGCCGAGGAGTTCGAAGACGCTGTCGCTATCGGTGTCGACCCACAAGCGGTTGGAGCTCGCGAGCACCTGCTGGTCAAGGTCGACGAAGGCGATCGTGCCCGGATGCGGGGCTGCCCCTCCGTGGTTGGCCGCGGCTAGCGGCACGGCGGCGAGGCCCGTGAGGGCAAGGAGCAGGACGAGAGCAACGGACCGGATTTGCACGGGACACCTAGGGCCGGCGCTAAGGCCAGCAGTCACGGACCAAAACCCGCTGGTATTTGGACCATTGGAGTCAGTTCGGCCATGGCAACAGGAGTCCTCCACGAGAACTGGACCCGCGCTTACAACATCCCTTTTGTAAAGCTCCCTCCTGGCAAGGTCTGATGCAGAACCCGTTCTGGACCAGCGGACCCGTCCCCCCGGCCTACCTCGACGGCTTGGCGTTACCCCGCCCGGCGGCCATGGCGACGGTTCTCGGTGCCCTGCGGCGGGACGGCTTCGCCTGGCTCGGTGGCCCCCCCGGGAGCGGCCGATCGACCTTCCTCCGGCAATTGGCGGCCGAATTGCGCCGCGACGCCCTGGTTGTGGACGGACAGGCACTCCTGCATGGCGACGAGGAGGAGTACCGCACCGCCCTGGCCGGGCCCCGGCGCGAGGCCGCCTCCTCTTGGATTGAACTCGGCCGCCACCTGGCGCCAAGCGCACCCCTGCTTGCTTTCGATGGTGCCCCCGCCGGCTCCGAAACCTGGGTCCGCCAAGCAACCCGCGACCTCCGACTGCCCCTCGTGCTCGTGGCCCCCGGTGGTTTGGCGTTGGATTCCGTGGGCGACGTGGCAGCCGGGTTGTTCCTGCAACGCCGTGCTCGCCTGGCCCGTTTGGCCTGGGCTCCGAGCGCCTTGGCGGAGACGGTGCGTCTGGCCGCCGGCGACCTTGAGTCCCTGCAGCGACTGGGCGCCGCCTGCTCCGAAGCGGCGCGATCCGCGGACGTCTCCACGATTGGCGAGGCCGAACTCGCCGAAGGCGCCGTGGCCGTCTCCTCGAACCTGCCTGGCGCCGCCGGACGAAACCTTGCCGGAGTGCACGGCGCACGGCTGCGTCTGCTCAAGGCGATGGTGCGAGATCCCGACGGCTCCCCCACCTCGTGGGCGCGCCGATGCCACTTGGAGCCGAAGGCCGCCGTGGTCCATCTGCGCCGCCTTTGCACCGAGGATGGCTTGGTCGCGCGACTGGGCCGTGGCCTCTACCGCGCCGCGCCGTTGGTGGCGCTTCATTTGCAGGCACGCGCGCAGTCGCCTGTGCAACGCATCCCGTCGCGTGCCCTGGTGCGCGGTTAGCGACGCCGCCGCGCGGTCAACCCAATGGCCAACCCGACCAACAGCGCAGCCGCGGCGCCCGCCGGCAACACCCACGACGGCAATCCGGATCCGCCCGGCCCCTCGCCGGAATCGTCCGGGGCGGAAACGCCTGCGTCGAGCAGCAGGACATAGCTCGAATCCAGGTTGTCCACGAACCGGATGCGGCCGTTCTCGCGCCACACGTTGGCCAGGTCGACGTCACTGCCGTCCGCCCGGCGCAGGGAGACTACGGGCATCCCCAGATGCGTGTCGGGCAGGTCGACGATTCCCCAGCCGGAGCCGGGGACTTCGAGAACTTGCCGGCGGATTGAGCCAAGCTCCTCGACGGTGACCGAGCGCGCTTGGACCAACGTGGCCGGAAGCGCCTGCTGCGCGCGCGGCCGGAGCACGGCAAAGTGCCCGTCGAGTTCGACCGCGAAGAGGTCCGTCGAGGCCGCGCCGTGCAGGGTGGACAGGCGGCCGTCGCCGCTTGCGGCCTCGTCGAAGGCGCCGTTTCCGTCCCTGTCGACGAAGTAAAGGTCCGTTACGGACGTGCCTAACGCCAAGGACGTGGCGGCCGTCAGGCTGACCGAGGCCCGATGCGATGCCACGGCGGTCTCGGGATCGACGCGGCCCTCCAGCTGCGCGCGGTTCCCGGCGCGGTCTACCACGAGAATCGCGTAATCGAGGGGGCCCTGCACGGGACCGAGGTTAACCCGGAAACTCACGCCATCGGGGGCCTCCAGCATTCGCGTGGTGCCGCTGGCTGAGGCCTCGATGGAACCTTGGCCGGCTTCATCCGATTCCCACGAGGCCACGAGATCGACTCCTGACCGACGGAACACCACGGCGCGGATGGAAGGGGCGGTCGTGTCCGGCGCTGCAGCCGAGACGGTGACTGCCGTGACGGGGATGGAAAGGGGGCCGGGGTTGCTGCTGGCGTCGACGGCGCGGACTTGGTAGCTGTAGGTTTGGCCCGCCTGCAGACCGCCATCGGTCGCGAATGTATTGGCGGACGTCGCGACGCGCGACTCTTGGCCAGCCGCGTTCTTGCGGAACACTTCGTATGAGACCGCGCCGGCATCCGCGACCGGACTCCACGACAGGGCGACGCTGGTCGAGGTCACTTGTCCAATTGTGACATCCAACACAGCTCCCGGACCGGTGTGGTCCGGGGGTGTCACCGTACTCACGGAAAGAAGCGTGCTTGCCGGGCCGGCATTGGACGAGCCGTCGAGGGCTTGGACGCGGTAGTGGTAGACCGTTCCGGGGTCCAGGCCACCGTCGACATGCCCCGGATTGACGGGCGTTGCGATCTGTGTGGCCAACCCGACCGTGAACGCGGGATCCCGGCTGCGGTGCACAATGTATCCGGCGGCACCTTCGGTGGCGGACCACGCAAGCGTGATCTGCTGCAGGCCAACCTCATCGGCGCGCAATCCACCCACAAGGAGGTCTCCGACCCCGGGGTTGACCGCGCCGCTTCGGGAAAGGAACAGGGAAACCGCCACCGAGTCCCCCGCGCCGGTGCCGACGGCGCCTTGGGATGCATTGGGAAGGTCACGCAACAGAATGCGCAGCGTGTACGCGCCACCCGGCGCTGACTTGTCGAGGCCCCAGATGACGACGACGCGGTGGTTGCCGGCGGCCACCAGCGGAGACTCGAGGCTCTGCGTCGCGTTGGACGACCCGCTGACGGTCTGTCCGTCGATGAGCCACGTCGCCTGGTGAGCGACGAGGGGGCCTTCGACCTGCGACGAAAGCACGAGGCGCCGCGAGGTGTCCAATGCAAGCTCATAGGTCGTGCCAAAGTTCACCGCATCGCTGGCCGCCACCGTCGTCGAGACGTTCGGCGTGCAGTTGGGGTTCGAGGTAGGGCAGGCTTCGGCCGTGAGCTCGATGGGCTCCGCTGCGACGACGGAAGGGATGGCCGGAAGGAGAGAGAGGAAAAGGAGGGTGAACGCGAGGGTCCGTGCGCGAAGAGTCACGTCGTTGGGCTCCTAAGGCGCCGGTGTGGCGACGGTGACGCTGAACGTGGTGGCGTACGTGCCCGGCAGCAAGACCGCGGGGATGTCATCGAGGATGACCTGCACCGTGACCGGCGTGTTGGCCGCCACCGCAGGCAAATCCAGTTGGCCAGCAACGTAGGCCATCTCGACGCCATCGACCATCAAGGTCACGTGACCAACGGTCGGAATCACGTCGCACGAGTCACACGTGAAGTCCTGGATCTCAAACACCAAATCCTGCGCCGTGTCGAAGTCATGCACAAACGTGAACTCATTCGAGCTCACCACACCCGTGGCGCCCGGGACGACTCCCGGGAACTGCAGGTAGTCCAAGCCATGGGTGTACGCGAGGGCAATCATCGGCGGCAAGCGCACTTCGATGACGAGCGTCTCGGACGCAGACGCGCCCGGCTGATCGACGACTGTCAACACGACATCGTAGAAGCCCGCCGTCGTTTCCGCCGGGAAGTTCACCGCGAAGCTCACGCCATACGAGTCGACGTCGCAAGCCGAGACCACCAGGTCCGAGCCAGTCAACGACTCGTACACGGTCTCACCAAACAGGACCTCGACGCCGATGCCCGACACAATGTCCGGGCAACCGTTGTCATCCTGCACGACAGCCGTGTACTCGGCTTGGTTGTCGACATTGTTGATCAACCGCGTCGCCAAACCATCCACACGCGCCAAGGACACGACCATCGGAAGGACATTGTCGATGTCGACCTCGGCGCAGCCGTCCCCGGACGCTTCTTCACCGTCGCCGCATGAGCCGACGGTCTCGGTCAGCAAGGTGATCGCATCCGTTGCGCCGCCGTAGGTCGCCGCAATCACGAAGGCGTTGTCGACGTTTGGCGTGAGGGCGTCGAAATCGACGTTGAAGGACCACGAACCGTCGCCGGCCGGCACCGCAGTGCCGAACGACACGCCGTTGATGCTGAGCGCGACCTCGAGGATCTCCTCTTCGTCACCATCGCCGCCGAGGACGTACGTGCCCGGCGTGCTGGACGCATCGCCAAAGGTGCCGCCAAAGTCGACCAGCCCGATGACATGGCTCGACAGGCCGACGATGCCGTCCAAGGTGTCTTGGCCGACCGCCGCGTCGTCCTGGACGAGCGTGCAGGTCACGCCGGTCGCGGTCGGGGGGACGCTGAGGCTGAGGTCCTCGTAATCGACCACGAACGTGAGGACTCCATCGGTGAAGTCACCGGTCAGGTCCCCGAACGAGCAGATGTTCGCTCCGTCCGCCGTGGTGGCTTTGAGGTCGAAGCTCCAGACGCCCGTGGGGTCGACGCTGCCGCGCAGGCCGTAGTCAACAGTCGTGCGCACCAGCGTAAAGTCCACGCCGTAGGCTGGCGCAATGACTGCGGCGCCCACCGGGGTAATGACGGCCGGCGTCGGCTCTTCGTTGAGTCGCAGGTGGACCTCGAAGGAGTCGCCATCGTCGTCGCTAATCCAGACCGCGCCGATGTCGGCGCCTGGAACCGGGACCGGAGGGGTTCCGTCCCCGGTAGGGTCGTCCGCCTCGGGGTCCGCTTCCGTGCCGGACAGCGTGCGGCCCTGCTGCACCGGATTCGGGAGCCCCGCAGGCGATGCTGCAACCGATTGAATGCCATGGTCCGCCAGGATGGCGGCGACCTGTTCGTAGGTGGATGCCCCCAACAGGTCAGTGGCTAGCGCTGCGGACTCGTCGGGCACCGCGCAATCCGGACAGTTCGCGTAGTCGTTGCGGGGGAAGAGGTCACCGTCGCCGTCCATGACGGGACGAGCGCCCCAGGTGAACTCGTCGACCTGGTCGACGACCTGCTCGCGCCACATCTGCGGCAACGGGCGTTCCGGCAGCGCACGGGTGCCGAGGAGCGTGTCTGCAATCTCCTGGTCGCGGGCCGTCCCGCCTCCCAGGACGCCGAAGTGGCCGGCGTTGAGCGAGCCGTAGCCTTCCCAAACGAAACTCACGGGGGTGTCGACGTGGCAGCCAAGGCAGTGGTTGCCGCCAGGCGTCGTCGGGGCCGGTTCCGCATTCTTGAGCACGACTTCGCGGAATTCGTCCAGTGTCAGGACGCCATTGCTGAAGGGGCCCGAGGAAATGGTGACCTCGTTGGCGTTGCGGAGCATCGTCAAGGACGCGCCGGAGATTGTCGCGCCTTCGTCCGTGTCGCCCACTGCATCGCGTGCCTTGAGCAGGCCACGAGCGGCGACGCCCGCCGCACTGGGGCTGGCGAAACTGGTGCCTCCAACGGATTGGAAACCCCCCATTGTGCCGGGCGTGGCGGCGTCACGGGCGTGTCCGGTACCGAGGACCTCGACCGGGACATCATAGTAGGAAGCGGCCTCGTCCGTGTTCTCGTTGGCCGATCCGACGGCAATCGTGTTGGGGCTCGAACTGCCGAGGACCCAGGTGGACGTCGGGACCAGGCCGGCGTTGGCGGCGCCATTGCCGGCCGCCTCGAAGAACAGCTTGCCCTTTTGGACAGCCGATTGCGCACCGGCGTTTTGTTCAGGGTACATGCCCGGGTTGATGCCCAGGCCGATGACCCCGACGCTGACGCTGCTGGTGATGACATCGATCCACGGCTGTGCTGCTGCCCATGCGTAACCTTGGCCGATGGCGGCCACGGAGTCGACCTCGATGATGACGAGAAGGCACTCGGGGCAGGTGCCGGCCGTCTGGCCAACAGCCGTTGAGCTGACCCAACTGCCGTGGGTGTCGCCGGCATCGGCAAGATCGCGTGTGCCATCAAGGATATTGTAGCCGGCTTGGCCGTCGTGGGCCAGCGAGATGCCCATCAGGCGGGTCCCGGGGAACCAGACGAGTTCGTTCGATGCAATGGTTCCCCAAGCGGTGGAGTCGCCGGTGCGGGCGGTGCCCCAGGTCGCGGAGCAGTCGTCGTTGTAGGCGAAGGTATCCGTGACGGCCTCGTCGATGAAGCAGAGCGGGACGCCATCGGCCGTGGCGGGGAAGCCCGAAAGGTATTCGGAAGGGTGCTGCAGGCGGGCCTCGTCGCGGAACTCCGTGTGGTAGGGATTGCCGCCCGTGTCCACCATGGCCACGACGACCTGTGCGTCGTCGCCGAAGTTCTCGCCACAATCAACGGTGCAGCCGCCCCCGCCCGCGATGCAATCGGCACCCGGGTCCGCGCCGCTGCCGGCGCAGCCTGCGACCTGCAGGTTACCGGCGGCAAGGCCGCCGGTCACAGGGTCCGTGATGTAAACGAAGTCTCCGAGGCCGTCGCTGTCGGGGTCGACGAAACTCGCTGAGGATCCGGCGAGGAGGGGCACGGTGAGGAATGCAGCGACGAGCACAACCAGTGGGACGCGATTCAAAATGGACAACCAACCGCCTCTGGAGCGACCGCTAACCCGTTCAACTCGCGAAGGCAAGCGGCGACGCCGACAGGAGGTTATCATCCTTGTGGGCGACTTCCTTTCCAGCGAAAAGCGGCCCGAAAAAAAAACCGGAGTTTCCGCGTCCTTCTGCGGCGTCCTCACGTAGCAGCCCGGGCTTCTGGCGTTGCCTGGCAAAGTCAGTTGGAGGTTTAGAAAAGAAAAGAAAGGGAAAAGGAGGAAAAAGGAAGCAGGCGGTTGCCGATTCAGGAGACCCGGCTCAAGCCGTAGTCACACTGAACGTCGTGGCGTAGGTGCCCGCGAGCAAGACATCCGGGATGTCGTCAAGGGTGACGCTCACCGTGACCGGCGTGTTGGCCGGGATAGCCGGCAAGTCCAGTTGTCCAGCAGCATAAGCCACCGGGACGCCGTCGACGGCCAACGTGACGTGGCCAATCGTCGGAATCACGTCACACCCGTCGCACGTGAAGTCCTGGATATCGAACACCAAGTCCTGCGCCGTGTCGAAGTCATGCACAAACGTGAACTCGTTCGAGCTCACGACACCCGTGGCGCCCGGGACGACTCCCGGGAACTGCAGGTAGTCCAAGCCACCCGTGTACGCGATCGTAATCTTGGGCGGCAAGCGGACCTCAATGCTCAACGGCTCCGACGCAGACTCGCCAGCCCCGTCAACCACCGTCAACACGACGTCATAGAACCCCGCGGTCGTCCCCGCCGGGAACTCCACGAAGAAGTTCACGTCATACGAGTCCACATCGCAGGCTGAGACCACCAAGTCCGACCCCGTCAACGACTCGTACACCACGTCGCCCAGCAAGACCTCCACGCCGATACCCGACACAATGTCCGGGCAACCGTTGTCATCCTGCACAACGGCCGCGTACGCGGCCTGGTTGTCCACGTTGTTGATTAGCCGCGTCGACAAAGCATCCACACGATCCAACGAGACGACAACAGGACCCACATTGCCGACCGGGATGCAGGAGTTGCCTTGCTGCACTTCGCCGGCGGGGCAGTCGGACTCGTCGTTCACGACCTCGATGATTAGACCAATCGTGGCGCTGTCCAGCTCCTCGCCGTCTTCGTCGAACCAGACCGCTTCCATGGTGATGGGTCCTTCAAATCCGGAGAAGTCAACATCCTCGACCACCCACGGGGTCGCGTCGGCGCCCGTGTCGATGTCGGTAGTGCCGACCAGGGCCTCGCCAACAAACAGCGAGACGTGTTCGGCGCCTGGAACAATCGAGTCGCACGCGTCGCCGATTCCGTCTGCATCCGCGTCCGCCTGGTTGGCGTTCGCGTCGTTCGGGCAGTTGTCGACGTCGTCGGCGATTCCGTCACCGTCCGCGTCTGCTAGCGTGATTTCGGCCTTCAGCGTGTATGTGGTCCCTTGATCCTGATCGAGGATGAGGTAAGGGGTGACCTGGATGCCCAGCGTCCCGGCGGGCAGATTGACGAAGGCCATGACCTCGGGACTGCTGGTCGTTGCACCCGAGGCGTCCGCGTTGGTGCCGGAACTGACCCCGCCGCCGGTGACGTACAAGTCGAGGTCGTCATCGACATCGCCGAGATCTTCCGGGAGGTCGGTGACGCCCGTGGTGCCTTCCCAATCCAACGTGAACGTCACATCGCTTATGCCGGTCAGTTGCAAGGTGAAGTAGTGGCTGTTGTCCGCGGTGACGGCTTCGCCAGCTTCGTCGTTGATGCCCAGCATCGTCTCTTCCGCGAAGAACGTGTTGTCGCCCCCTTCTGGGTCCGAGTGGACGAAGTCCACGGTCATCGAGGAGGCGGGGGCCGCTGGAGCACCGACGATGTCGATGGGCTTCAGCCCCGTCTCATGGTTCGCGTTCGTGTCCTTGATGAAGTGGGAGACCAATCCGCCAGGTCCCGCGCCGTCGTCGTCAATCTTGACGGCGATGGCCAGGTAGTAGCGACCGGCCTCGGTCGGCAGGGTCAGCGTTCCGGCCGGGCCATACGAGTAGCCGGTGCCGGGGGGGACTGCATCCGCCTCATTGCCTCCGGTGCCCGCAATGGGGCCGACCGCGATGGTGCCGTCCGCACGGAACAGGTAGGCGTCGTTAGGGGTGGCCTCACTGATGCGGCCTGGGTTGTTGGAATCCGCGACACTGCGTGCAGAAAGGTCAACCCCGGTACCGCCAGGATACTTGGGGACGTCGTCGCCGGCTAGGCCGGTTCCCAATGCGATGATGTTCGACAGCCCGACGCCGCCTTGGTTGTACGCGAACAGGCTACCGGTGAGCTTGGCGTCAACGCCGGGCAGGCCGCCCACGACCTCGCACACGTTGCCGATGCCATCGCCGTCGGTGTCCATTTGGTCGGCGTTGGCGTCGTCCGGACAGTTGTCCTCGGAGTCAAACACTCCATCGCCGTCCGTGTCGACCTCGTCAGCGCCGACAAACTGCGTCGTGCCCGTCACCGTGGCCAGGCCCGCCTCAAGCGTGTCACCGGCGTCGGGGCTGGTGATGGCCAAGACGGGTTCGTCCGGCTCCTCAACGGCTACATCCGCGTCGGTGTCGTTGGCGAGGGGATTGACGCCGGTCAGCGCGGCGGTGTCGAGATGGGTGGCGACGGATTGAGCACAGTCGTGCGCCCGCCAGCTGGAAGGCGCCATGTGCGCGTAGGAACCGGCCGGCACGTCTGGTTGGCCCAAGACGCCGCCGAAGGACAGTTCCAGGGTCCGGGCGTTGAGGGACGACACGCAGTGCATCGTGTTGGCGATGAGGTTGTCGCTCTCGTAGCTCATGATGTCGTGTTCTGGGTAGGCAATCGAGTCGTCGGTCGCCTCGGTCGTGGCATCGCCGACGTGACCCAAGGTCAGGCAGTGGCCGACCTCGTGCGAGATCAGGTCGAACATGCGACGGCGGTCGTCGGCGTCGGGGCCGCCAAGACCCAGGTTGTTCGTGTTGACGACGAAGCAGCGCTCTCCTCCGAATCCGCATTCCGCGCGCAGGCTGCCGAACGAGCTGCCAGGGTGCTGGTGGAAGCCCGGGACCTCGGCCCAAGTCGCCTGCATGGGCACATCCGCGCAGGGGAGCGCGAAGGGGTGCACGGCGACGCCGAAGAGGACGGCCGGGTTGGCTTCGGTCGTCATGACAACGACGACCTCTGGGTCGGCCAGGGCTTCCGGCGGCACGAATTCCGTGCCGACGGTGTAGTCGTTGACGTGCAAACCGCTCGCAAGCCAATCGGCCCCCATGGCTTTGATGCCGTTTTCCCACATGTCGACTGATTCGGTCACCAATTGCAGGTCGCGCAGCTCATACGGGGAGGCGGGCGGGAGAATCAGGACATCCCAGTTTGGCGTGTCCGGCGAGAACCAAACGCTCTGGTGGAAGCAGTTGTCCGTGAACGTCGGGGTGGTGTCAAAGGCCGCCGGGTTGCAGGCCGGGCTTCCCGAACTGGTAACACCGACCGTGGAGGGCAACGAAAGGACGAACAGCAGGGCAACAGCAACAGCTAGCTTGGCACGCATCAGAGGACAACCACCGAATCGTTCCGCAGGCAACGGGCTTGCGGACAAATTTGACCGAGAAATAGACCAATAATGAATGTTTAGGTCCACTTCGTGTGGAACCTCATTTTATTCTACCCGCCTGGAACGTTTGCCTGCCTTGTCGGTGGAGCTCCGAGGTTACCGCTTGATCTTCACATCGGCCCGTCCGCGAATCGGGTCCTCGACGAACCCCTCCTCCAGGCGCAGGCCGTCCACAGTGTTCGCCTGGTCGGGCTCGAAGTAGGTGCGGTACTCCACCTCGTCGGGCGCAACGGTCGCCGCGTCGGGGTAGACGATGGACAGGGTCAGCACGGTCCCTCGGGGGGCGCTTTGCACCTCGATGCCGTAGTCGAGGACGCCGGTGGCGAACACGGGGAAGTTGTCGATCTTGGCGTTGAACCCCGTGCCGCAAGTCCGGCGGGCCTCGCGGGCAAAGGTGGCAAGGTTGACGCAGAAGTTCTGTCGGGTCAGGCTCAGCTCGACGTCTTTCAGGAACGGTGCGACGGGGTCGCCACCGCTGCTGGAGTACAACAGGATCGCGGCCGTGCTCCAGTCGGTCTGCTCCTCTTCCGGGGTCAATGCGCGCAGCGCAAGGTGTTCGGGGAGGGCGATGCCGAACGATTGCAGCATCCCGGAGACGGTGTAGGGCCCGTCGATGCCGCTCACGTCGACCGGGACCCACGGCGAGGGACCGACGCCGCCGTAGAATTCGACCCAGGCGTGGAAGCCGTTGACGCGGCCGGCGAGGTAGCCCGCCACCAGGCGGGCGGGGATGTGGGCGGCTCGCAGCAGGCTGGCGTAGAGGGCGGCCAGGTCGCGGCACACACCGCCTCCGTTGGCGATGGTCTGGGCGGGGTCGAGCAGGTCGTCCTCGTCCAGGCGGTCCTCGGTGTACTCGAGGTTCGTGTACATCCATTCGTACAGGGCCAATGCGGCTTCCCCGGTGCTCATGCCGTCGTCGACCACGTCGGCGACGACCTGCTGGACCGCCGGGTCGTCGGGCGTGATGCCGGTGCCGGAGCCAAGGAAATCGGGGGCGCTGCTTCGCGCCGTCTCCGGCGACACAAAGTCGTCCAGGTTGGTCAGGTCCCAAAGTCGCAGGGTCGTCGTGTAGCGGGCGACGATGCCGGCCGTGTACTTCGGTTCCGGCAGTTGGGTCGCGGACCCGCTGATGACCTGGACGGCAAAGGATGCTTCATTGCCGGCGGCGTCGGTCGCGAGAAGGTTGTACACGTGCACGCCGTCCGACAGTCCGGACAATTGCAGCGGCAGGCTCGTGCCCACTACCGTGCCGTCCTGCTGCGTGACGACCAGGTCCGCGCCGGATTCCACGTGCGCTCCGTCCCCCAGCAGGATTGATCCGGTTGGGGCCTTCACGACCGCCGGAAGGCCGGTGATTTCGGGGGGCAGCGTATCGAACCGCACGCCCTCGAAGCTCTCCCACTTGTGGTCGTCGACGAAGTAGGTCACGGTCCAAGTGCCGTCCGGGATGTCCATGGTGACGGGCATGGTCAGGTTGGAGAGCCCCGTGCGGCTGCGTGGCCGCGCGCCGTCCAGCGACGTGGCCTCGATGCGGACTTCGACGGGAACTTCCTGTTGGATCTGGACGGTGAAGGCGCTGTCGGTCATCCAACCCCCGGGCTCGAGAACCGTGCGCGAGACGCGGTAATCGGGGCGTGTCAAGCCGCCCAACCCCAACTGTTCCAGGCAACCGCCGAGGGCAGGCGCCATCAGAATGACGCAGACTACAACGAGCGGGCCGGACGACTTCATCGCGGGTCCACGTCTCACGTCCTTGATACAAATTGTGCCACGGGTCCAGCCACAACGAAACCACGGGGCCCGCGGAAAACGGCTTCCCGAAGAATTGTGTTCCGTGCCTTCCGGCAGTTCCCTGTCCGGTCGGCGTCACCCGTTGTCGGCGCGGCGTCACTCTTTGGCGACGACGGAGCCGATGAGGTGCGCCGTCTGGTCGCGTTTCTCCTTGTGTTCGTTGAGGAACCCGGCAAGGAGCGTGATGGCTTCGCCCTTGCAGCCGCCGCACAACCGTGCACCGGAGCGGCAGGTGTCGTGGACTTCCTGCAGGTGCGCGTCGTCCTTGGCGAGGTGGTAGAGGTACAGTTCGTACACCGGGCACTTCTCGGGTTCGGCCCCGATCCGGCGTTGCTCCTCCGCCGTGGCGCGGCCGCCCGTGACGCTCGACTTCACTTTCTTGGTGGCGGATTCGACCGACTCGGTGAGGTAGACGCTGGTCTCCGGCTTGGAGCTGGACATCTTGCCGCCCGTCAGCCCCGTTTGGAAGCGGTGGAATGTCGCCGCGGGTCGCAGCAGGCCGAATCCCCCCGACTTTGCTTCGGCGCGCGCCAAAGCGAGGTCGATGCGGCGTGTGTCGGTCTTGCCAGCCTTGCGGACGTAGAGCGCCTTGTACGGGTCGTTGCGCTTGAGTTCGCCGTAGCCTTGGTCGCGGATGGTGCGCTCGGCGAGGTCCAGGAGCTCCTTGACGCGGTCGTCGCCCTTGACGAAGATGCCCAGGTCGCCCTCCTTCGTCTCCTGCAGCGAGAAGAGCCGGGAGTCCTGCGCGATGTCGCGCGTCAACCGCACGTGCGGGTCTTGGTCGACGCCGACGGGCACGAGGATGGGGCGGGGGCCGGTGTCGTCCTGCTGCGGGTGGAGGATGTCGGCCGCCTGAATCATTGGCGCCATCGCGTGCGCCAGGCTGGTCTCGCCCGTGAAGCCGTAGAGGGCCGACAGCGTCGACCAGTTGACGCTCTGCGCGAAGCGGTGCGCCAGGGAAGTGACGCGGTGGCGGCGCGTCTGGAAGTAGAACTCGGCGCGGTCGGGCTTGAGCCCGAGGGCCAGGGCGTTGTGCACGTACTGGTCGAGGGCGATGCGCTTGGCTTTCTCGGGCGTGAAGCCGCGTGCCGCGATGGCCTCGAAGTCGGCCAGCGCCAAATGCAGGTCCGCGCCTTCGCTTTGATGGGCCCCGAGCTGGTCCATGAGCATCTTGTGGCCAAGGTGCAGGTCCCCGCTGGGCATGAAGCCCGTCATCACGGACCACGGGTCGTGGCCCTTGACGGCGTCGGCGATGCGCTCGAAGTCGCGGTGCCCGAAGACGACGCCACGGCGGAGCAGAGGGTGCGGTTTGCGGAAGATGCCCCACTCTGCCGGACCGAAGGCGGAGATGCCGAACTCGTCGCGCAGCCGGGCGTAGTCCTGGAACTGCGACGAGCCCCAGGGGTCAATCTTCACGTGCGCCGCAGACGGCGCAGGGCTTCAAGGAGACTTCGGGGTCGAACCAGGACGGCAGCGCTGCCTACGGCGGCTCCCGCCGGAAGCAGCCAAGAAGGCCGGTCCACGGATTCGAGGGGTTCGTGGACGGCCGTCCAGGCGGGCACCAGTTCAGCGCCGGCTGGGGGGCGATCGTCCGGCCGGGCCAGGACCCGCCACCGTCCCTCGGAGGCGGATGATGCCCACAATTCATGCGGTCCTGCGGAGGCCGCCACACGCGCGGCCTCGCCATCGCGGGTGCGGGCAACGACCTCGCCGTCGAGGCTCCACTCCACGGCCTCGTCGCCGGTTCCGACGGCCACCAGCCGCAAATGGCCGTCGTCTGCCAACGCTGGGTGCAGCAAAAGGGCGGCGAGAAGCAGCGGGCTCACGCCGCCACCAGGGCGAACGTGGTCCCGTAGGAACCGGCAGCCAACGGGTTTGGCACCGAGTCCAAGCGCAGGCTGAGCTGGATGCTGGCGCCCGGAGCCATCATCGGCAGCAAGGTGAGAGGTCCGGTGTATTCGACCCACGTGGCGTTCAAGCCCTCCACGCGGAGGCCAACCCAGAGGTTGCCGTCGACGGGGATGTCGCCAGCCGCCCCGGTGAATGGTGATACGACGAGCAGGGGTGCCACGGCATCCGCGCCTTCGTTGCGCACGGTGGCCCAATCCGTCGCCGCGATGTCGAGGTCGCCGGGCTTGAGGTCGGGGAACCGCAGCATCCCGGTGGGGACGGTGACCGACAGGCGGGCGTCGCGCACCTGGATTGAGGCGACGACAGCATCGCTCAACCCCCCGGCGTCCGAAACGGTCAGTTCCAAGGCCCAGGGCCCCGAAAACGCTGGAGCCGCAAGGGTGACGCCGCCCGTCGGAGCGCCCGTTCCCTGCGCGACTTCGGCCCCGCCTGCCGTAAGTCTCCACTCCACGAGGTCTGACGCGCCGTTGTCGTCGCTGGCTTGCGGCTCCACGGCGAAGGATTCGCCGGGCTTGACCGCCGTGGGCACGCCCAGCAGGCGCGCATCGGGGGCGACGTTCACGACGGTGGCGCCAGCCATGGCGCCGACGGTTCCCGGGTCCAGCGCCGGCGTGGGCGAACCCGTGGTCCAAGTGCCGCCGTCGAGCGCCAGGCTGAGACCGCGCGATGGGGCGGAAGGCCTGGCCTGCGTTTCGAACCCGGGCGGCGGCGTGGCGGCGGCGTTGCCGTAAGCGAACCAATCTGCCACCTCGCCTTGCGGGTCCAGCAAGGTGGCGGCGTCTCCGGCGTCGTTCCACACGGTCTTCGACGGACTGGTCGACCACGAGGGGCCGCGCGCGTCACCGCTGCCGTTGCTCCAAACCACGACGCGGGCATCCGGCCCCAGCCGTCCCGCGGTGAACGTGAACTCGTTGAAGGAACCCGACGTGGTCGCGGCGTCGCGCAGGGCCCAGCCGGCCAGGTCCACCGTGTCGTTCGTCGGGTTCCACACCTCGATGAACTCGCGCTGTCCTTGGGTGGCGTCGGGAACGGGAAGAAGTTCAGCGATCCGCAACGACTGCGAATCCAGGGCGGCGCTGACGGGCAGGACAGGGGCGCAGGCAAGGACGACGAGGACGAGGGCGGCGACGGAAGCGGGCGTGGACGGGCGCATGGGGGCACGCACGCGTAGAGGTGGCAAAGCGGGCGCGGACAGGCCAGCGCTCGGGTTGGGACAGTGATTGGCCCGTTCCGATTGACGCTAAGGGCGGTACCACGCCAGATGCGCAAACGTGGGTGCCGCGCCCGCCGCGCCCGGAATGGCGACGAGGAATTTCTTGCGCACGCCGTGGGCGAGGCGCACGCCGCGCGACAGGGCGCTCCACGGCAATGCCTCCCCGGTCTCCGCGCAGTGGACGAGCCATTCGGCGTGGCCGTCGTCCGGCGCGTTGCGGTAGGCGCGCAGGTGCGTGCCGAACTTGAAGCCCGATTTCGGCACGGCGCCGGCTTCGCGCAGCGCCAGATGCACGGGAAGAAGACGGAGCCCATCGCCCTTCCCGGCCAGGCCGGGCGGCACGGACAGGACGCCGCGCAGGCGCAGCGACTCCGCCTCAACGAAGGAGAGGAACAGTTCCTTTCCGTGGCGCGTGCCCAAGAATTCGCGTGTGCTGTACGCCTCGACGGCGGCCGGGTCGGAGACCAGGACGCGGTCGGCCAGTACGGCGCCCTTGGCGCGCGGCAGGTCGCCGGCCGGGACGTCGCCCGATGGGCGGTCGAGCGCCGCCTGGTAGTGCGTCACGGCGCCGTCGGCGTCGGCCACCGATAGAATGGAGTTCCCTGCGGCTGCGGCGGCCAGGACGTCGAGGGCAAGGCCGTCGGCATCGGAGCAGGCGAGGACGCGGAACGCCGGGTCGCCCTCGCCGGTGCCGCGCGGCCACACCGCGAAGCGCCCGGTTCCACCTGCGGGACGGACGACGAGGCCGCGTTCACGCAGGTCGCGGTAGACGAGGTACTCCATCTCGGTGCGGTGGCCGCCACCGGTGCCCAGGGCCAAGACGTCGGCCAAGGCGAGCTGCTTCGTTCCGTCCATGAGGGCGAGCCGGCCTTCCGCGACGCTGAGGGCGGCCTCCACCAGCGTGAGACTCAATGCGCCGCCGGGCGCGAGTTCGCCGACGGAGCCCTTGCCGTGCAAGCGGTTTGCCTGCGCGGGGTCGGTCACGACGGCTTTGCCGCCGTCGACGCGGCCGATGGCCAGCACCGTTGGGCGCGGGCCGGGGCCGCTCATGCGTTCTGCTCCGCCAAAACGCGGACGGCGAGGGCGGCCATGCGTTCAGTGGCCGGGACGTTGCCGTGGCGCAGCACGTACCACCAGAAGGCCGGGCCTTTGAGCCCGAGGTCGGCGCCGGAGGCATTGGGGTGGCCGCCACCCTTGAATTCCTTGGCGATGAGGTGGCACACGGCGGCGGGTTTGCGGCTGCGCAGGCTCACCTTGCCGTTGGGACGGACGTTGATGGCGACCTGGCAGCCGTGGTCCTCGAGGAGGTCGTGCAGGCCGGTGTTCTTCGGAAGCCAGCCGTAGACGACGCCGACCTTGGTGGAGCCTTCGCCCCAGTAGCGCGCCTGCGCGAGCAGTTGGCTCTTCGCACCGCCTTGGCGGTCCTTCTCACGTTGCGCCGCGGCCTGAATGGCGGCATCGGCGACGGCGGCTCCCGGATCGGCTTGGAGGAAATGCCGGGTGAACTCCTTGGTTCCCAGCTCGGACAACGCGAATTCGAGGGTCTCGGAGTCCGGCGTCTTGTTCCACCACAGATCGCGGTCGCGCACCGTCTCGGCCAGGCGGCGCAGGAAGTCGTCCTTGGGCGCGAAGGCCTTTTGCTGCAAACTAGCGCCCGATTCCGTGGCGTCGGCGTTGACCTCGAGGGCGACCAGGTGCTCCTTGAGCCGCGACAAGTCGAGGCCTTCCCACTGCTTGTGGTGGTGGTCGCGCCATTCCAGGGCCCAGCCGTTGGCGTGCAAGGCGGCGCAGGACGCCACAATGGAATCGTATTGCTCCGGCTGCAGCGACAAGTCGGCGATGAGGAAGCGGCGGCCGCGGCCGTGCGTCTTGGTGAAGTGCGACAGGACGTGCGCCATGTCACCGGGTTGGACGTAGGCGACCCCCACATTGTCCTCCCCGAGGATGCGCTGCGTCACGATGGCGGAGCCCACACCATCGAGGCAGTGGGCATGCGACAAGAGGAGCGCAGCCTTGGCCTTGCGCTCGGCGGCGTCCCAGCGCGCCAACCGCTTGCGCTGCTTGCGACGCTCGCTGCGGAAGAGCCGATGTTCCGGCCAGTACAGGTTCACGCCGCGCCCACGGCGAGGCTCCTTATGATGGCGACGCCCGCGGCGGACGCCGGTCGCCAATGTCTTTACAATCGCGGCCCTGGCCTTGGCGTGGCGCTGCGGCTGTACAACGTCCGGACGAAGGCCAAGGAGCCGTTCGTCCCCCGCGACCCGCGGCGCGTCGGCGTGTACGTCTGCGGCCTCACGGTCTACGACCACATGCACATCGGGCACGCACGCACCGCCGTCTCCTTCGAGGTGGCCCGGCGCTGGCTGGAACGCCACCATCCCGGCAAGGTCCGCTTCGTGCAGAACGTCACCGACGTCGACGACAAGATTATCGCCCGCGCCAAGGAAACCGGCGTGTCACCGCGCGAGCATGCCGCCAAGTGGGACCGCGCCTGCGCCGAGCAAGTGGCCCGGCTAGGTGTGCGGCCGCCGGACGAGGCGCCGCATGTCACGCAATCAATCCCGGGCATCATCCGCTTCATCGAGGGCATCCTGGCTAACCGCTACGCTTACGCCACGCCGGAGGGCAACGTGTACTTCGATGTCCCAGGCTACGAGGCGCACGCGCAGAAGGCGTTCCCGCAATGCGGCTATGGCAGCCTGAGCAACCGCGACTTCCGTGCGATGGCGGCGGGCACGCGCAAGGAGGTCGAGTCCGACAAGAAGCACCCGGCCGACTTCGCCTTGTGGAAAGCCGGCGACGCGGACGACCACCGGGACGCCAACTGGCCCAGCCCCTGGGGCAATGGACGACCAGGGTGGCACATCGAGTGCAGCCACATGGCGACGGAGAGCCTGGGGGACCAAATCGACCTGCACGGCGGCGGCCAGGACCTCATCTTCCCGCACCACGAGAACGAGATTGCGCAAAGCCAGGCCAAGACCGGCAAGGCGCCGTTCGTCAACGTCTGGATGCACGCCGGCTTCCTCAACGTCGAGGGCGAGAAGATGTCGAAGTCGCTGGGCAACTTCATCACGCTCAAGGACGCGCTCGACGACCTGGAGGGCCAGGGTCTCGGCGCGGAAGTCCTGCGATTCTACTACGTCCAGACCCATTACCGGTCGAAGATTGACTTCTCCCGTGCGGGGCTGATGGACGCGGCCAAGTCCGTGGAGAAGCTGGGCCGGCTGCGCGCAACATTGCACGGCCGTGCCGCGGCGTCCGGCCTCGGATGTGCCGACCTCGATGTTCCCTTGCAGGCCGCAGCCGACCGCCTTCGCACCAACGTCGCCGCGAGCATGGACGACGACCTGCATTCGCCTGGCGCCCTTGCCGCACTCTTCGACTTCCAACGCGAGGCGAACCGCCTCCTGGATTCTCAGACGCCTGCCATGATGGTCGGCCCCGGCGTTGCCCGCCAAGCCCTTGCCGCCCTCGAAGAGGCCGGCCAAGCCCTCACCTTGTTCGACCAGCCGGTCGCCGGCGCAAGCGCGGGCGTCCCTGAGGCCGTACGCAAAGCAGCATCCGCGCTTTCCATCCCTCTCGACGGCGCCGACACGGACGCCGACGCCCTGGCCAAGTTCGTCGAGGCACGCGCCGCCGCCCGCGCGGCCAAAGACTGGAAGCGCAGCGACGCCATCCGCGACGCGGCCAAGGCGGCCGGCTACCTCATCGAGGACACGCCGGCTGGGCAGCGGTGGCGCCGGCTGTGACCGACGACGACCGAACAGAGATTTCGGGAAGCCCCGGAAAACCAAGGGTCCCCGAAATTCCCGTAATTCCTGTTTCGTGGGGGCGCGGACCATGACCGACGACCACCGAACCGCGGAACGCGCGGAAACCGCGGAACCAGACTCTGCGTCTTCCGCGACCTCCGCGTTGACCGGGGGCCTGGCTCCCGACGGCCTGACCCGCCGCCAACGGCGCCGGCTACGCAAACGCAACGAATCCGTGTTCGACCGGCGATTTGTGCCGACGGCCAAATGGCTGCTAGCCCACGGCGTGCACCCGAACCACTTCACGTTCCTGCAGATCCCCGTCTTCGCCTTCACCATCCTCGCGGCGGTCGAGGGCTGGAACTGGCCCTTCGCGCTGACGACGGTCTTCGTCATGATCCTTGACGGCGGCGATGGAATCCTTGCCCGGGTGGGGAACCTGCAGAGCCGCACAGGCGCCATCCTCGACGCGGTCTTCGACCTCCTCGGCATCGCGCTCATCCTCTGGGGCTGCACCAAGTTCTTCCCGGAAGCTGAGGCTTGGATCATGCTGCTCCTCTTGGCCAACGGGTTGTTGTTCCTGCAGAACGCCCTTCTCGGCGACAAGGCCGTGTCGTACATCCGAGGCCCCATGGTGGGAGCCGTCGCGTTCCCCCAGGTGCTCCCCGCCGCCCTCGTCGTCTGCACGTTCACCGTCGGGTTCCTGCTCATCGTGCGCGCCAAGCGCAGTTGGAAGGCCCTCGTGCGCGCTGGGCTGCTGTCCTAGACCTCCCCGGATGCAGGTTCGGCGCGTAGGTCCAAAAAGGGAGCAAGTCAAACGCCGTCCTTGGGACACAACCGTTAAGCCCGCCTTGTCGGCTGCGAACGGCATGAATCGCCCACTGGTCGCCGTGTCCGTGCTCCTGCTGGCCGCCGCGATGGCGGGCTGCTTCGGCGACAAGGGCGCGGCGGACCCGGTCACGCCGACTCCGGAACCGACGCCCGGCCCGGCGCCTGGCCCCAACTATGCCGCCGACGCGCAGCTGGCGCAGACCGGCCGGTGGGCGGCGCCGTTCGACGGCGAGGTTCCGGCCGTCAACATGGTCCTGCTCAACAACGGTCGCGTGCTCTACTATTCCGGCGTGGAGGCCAACGAGTCCGACGGCGCGGCCAACGTCGTCTTCTTCGACACGTACCCGACCAACGGCCAAAGCCGTGTCCTCGACCTGTCGGGTGCCGCGCCCGCCATCCTCATGCCCGGCAGCCCCGACGGCGCCGCCGACGATCTGTTCTGCTCGGGCACCACGGTGCTGCCGGACGGCCGCGTCCTTGCCGTGGGCGCCAGCGAGTGGCACGCTCAACCAAACCTGGAGCCGTTCCTGCGCGGCGGCACCGATGCGCGCATCTACGACCCCGCGACCAACAACTGGACGCGCGGCGCCGACATGCTCTTCGGCCGCTGGTACCCGACGGCTATCACCCTCCCCGACGGACGCGCGCTCGTCCTGTCCGGCATCGGCAGCCTGACGAACCCGACGGAGCAGTGGCCGCAGAGCGAGGTCTACGACCCGGCCGCCAACACCTGGACGTATCTGGATGGCGCCGACGAACTCCTTCCCCTCTACCCTCGCGTGACCGTCGTCCCCGGCGGCCCATACGAGGGGCACCTGTTCTACAACACGGTTGGCACGCTGTGGGGACCTTTCGGCGAGCACCCGTTGCAATCGGAGTGGTCGTTCCAGAAGGACCTCGACCTCGCCGGTCCAGAGCAGGGCTGGACCGACGATGGCCTCTCCGTCTTCGGCGCGCGCCAACATGGCTCCAGCGTCCTGCTCCGCCTCGACCCCGCCAACGACTATTCGCCCAGGTTCGTGACGTTCGGGGGCACCTTGTACCAAAGCCTGGCCGCCACCCCGTTCACCGAGGTCGCCGACTTGTCGACGGCCCCGCCGACGAACACCATCGGCCCTGCGATGGCCAACCCGCGCTGGCACCACAACGGCGTCCTCCTGCCCACCGGCGAAGTGCTGGCGGTCGGCGGCGGCCTCTACGACAACGTCATCGCGCACGGACAGCCCAACGTGGCCGTCCTGCCCGCCGAGCTCTACGACCCGCAGACCAACGCGTGGGAGACGCTGGCCTCGATGACGGTCGAGCGCATGTACCACTCCACGGCGATCCTCCTGCCCGACGGCCGCGTCCTCGCGGGCGGACACGTTCCCTTGCCCAACCCGGTCCAAGCCGGCCGGGACACGTACAACCCTCATATCCAGGAGACGCGGCTGGAAAT
>JBAZXE010000015.1:0-34388 GCA_041659985.1 Thermoplasmatota archaeon
CCATCTGATTTGGCGGATTGCGCCCCGATTCAGCAGAGACTCCGGGGCGTGGCCGGCGCCCTCTCTCGAGCGTCGGGCCGTCATCCGACCGAGCCGGGCAGACGGTTCAATCGGTTCTTCAGCAAGCCTATAAGCCGGCCCCTTTTGGAACGGCTGCCATGAGAATCAGCGGCGGTGAGCGTGCCTTGGCAGCCCTCGGCTACCTGGGGTTCCTCTTCATCATCCCGGTGAAGCTGCGCCGTGACTCCATGTTCGTGCAGTTCCACGCCCGACAAGGCGGCGTCCTGTTCGGCCTCTGGCTGGCCCTTGCATTCGTCCTGCTCATCGCGCTTTTGTTCGCCGGTTCCGGCGTGGCCGCGACCATCCTTATCGGCGTCTTCTTCGTGCTGACGGGCCTCTACATCCTCTTCGCCTTGATTGGCCTGCTGAAGGTGTTCCTTGGCGAACGCTACCGCATGCCCGTCGTCGCTGACGTGGCCCTCATGCTGCGCCTGTGAATCCAGCCATTCGGTTTGGACTCGACTGAATCCGACGTGCCGGAATCGGCAAGACTTATCCCGAACAGAGCGTCGTGAAGGGCACGCATGAAGCGCCTTGCCGCCCTCTTGGCCGTGCTGTGCAGCCTTCCCGGCCTCGCGGGCTGCCTGGGCTCGGATGGCGGCCGCACCGATTGGGCCTACAGCATGTCGCAGCTCAAGGCCGTCAACGACGAAGGCCGGACGGGCCTGGGTGTGCGCATCGCCATCCTCGACACGGGGATCAACGTCGACCACCCGAGCCTGGACCATCTGCGCGACGGCAACGACGGCAACGGCGAACTGAGGGCGTTCCGCGACTTCCTCGGGTCGGCGCAGGGCGTCGGAGCGGCCTTCGATGACCAAGGCCACGGGACGCATGTGGCGGGCATCATCAGCGCCCGGGGAGCGTCCGCCATCGACAAGCTCGGCGGCATCGACCTCAAGGGCGGCGCCCCCAACGCCCTGATCATTTCCGGCCGCGTCTGCAGCGACGTGTGCGACGCCTCCACCATCCCCACCGCCATCAACTGGGCCGTCGCCCAGGGCGCCGACATCATCAGCCTCAGCCTCGGTGGCGAGTTCCGCTTGGGCGACGCCCTGCAGGAACGCGCCATCGATCAGGCCATCCAGGCCGACATCGACTCCGGCGTCGTCGTCATCGCCTCCGCCGGCAACAAGGGCCCCGACAACGACGATGTGGAGTCCCCCGCCAGCATCCTGGAGGTCATCGCCGTCGGCGCGGTCGACGAGCAGGGCACGGTCTCTGCCTTCAGCAGCCGCGGCGATGACGCCGGCAACCCGTGCAACGCGCTGCCGTTGCCCGGCCCCCTCGCAGGTCGCTGCCATCCCAACCAGAAGCCCGAGCTGGTGGCGCCCGGTGACCAGATCCTCTCCGCCTGGTCGCCCGACGCGACGGGAACGGAATGCGATGGCAAGGAGTACTGCCTGGCCAGCGGCACAAGCCAGGCGACGCCGTTCGTGACCGCCGCCGTCGCCCTTCTGCTCGAGGGACACGCCGATTTGCCCAATCGCGCGGCGGTCCTGCACCTCAAGCAAGTCCTGGTCGATTCGGCGCGCCCGGTGCCTGGCCAGGTTGAACCGCACGACGAAGCGGCCGGCTACGGACTCCTGCAGGCCGAAGCGGCGCTGCGGGCGTACGGTTGACGGGTCGGCCTTCCACACCCACCCCAAGCCCCATTTATCGGAGGGCCTTGGCCGAGGCGTGGTCGTCCACGACGTCCTTGTCATCGGTTCCGGTCCCGCCGGCTGCACGGCCGCACTCTACGCCGCACGCGCCAACCTGAAGGTCTTCGTCGTGGCCGGCTACGAGGCCGGCGGCCAGCTCATGATCACCTCCGACGTGGAGAACTTCCCAGGCTTCGCTGAGGCGGTCACCGGGCCTCACCTGATGGAGCAGATGCGCAAGCAGGCCGAACGGTTCGGCGCCGTCTTCAAGGACGAGGACGCCACCGCCGTGGACTTCACGCAGCGCCCATTCAAGGTCACCTCCGACTCCGGCGTGCACGAGGCGCGCAGCGTCATCGTGGCCACCGGTTCCGCCGCCAAGTGGCTAGGCCTGGAATCGGAGACCCGGCTGCGTGGGCACGGCGTCTCGGCGTGCGCGACCTGCGACGGGTTCTTCTTCAAGGACAAGGAGGTCGTCGTCGTGGGCGGCGGCGACTCCGCCATGGAGGAGGCGACGTTCCTCACCAAATTCGCGACGAAGGTCACCATCGTGCACCGCCGCGACTCCTTCAAGGCGTCCAAGATCATGGCGGCCCGCGCCCTCAACCACCCAAAGATCAAGGTCGTGTGGGACACCACCGTCACCGAGGTCCTCGGGACGGACCGCGTCGAAGGGGTGCGGCTGAAGAACATCAAGACGGGGGAGGAGTCGACCCTGGAGTGCGGCGGGTACTTCTCGGCCATCGGCCACAACCCCAACACGGCCCTGTTCAAGGGACAACTGCGCCTCGACGAGGCCGGCTACATCACGCAGGAGGGGATGTACGACACCTACACCTCCGTGGACGGAGTCTTCGTGGCCGGCGACGTGTATGACCACCGCTACAAGCAGGCCATCACCGCCGCCGGCTCCGGTTGCAAAGCCGCAATCGACGCGGAACGCTGGCTCGAGCTGCAAAATGAACTCTTGACGCACGCCGCCTAGGTCGACGCCCCTACCTTTTTCTGAGGACGGCGGCCTCGGCTGCGCGTGAGCCCCTCGACGGCCAAGGCGCCTGCCTCCTCCCAGGAGCAAACCGGCAACAAGCCCCCCATCCTCGTGGCGGTGGCCTGGCCGTATGCCAACGGGCCCCTTCACCTCGGACACATCGCCGGCTCGCTCCTGCCGCCCGACATCTTCCGCCGCGCCATGCGCATGCAGGGGCACCGCGTCGTGATGGTTTCCGGGTCCGACTGCCACGGCACCCCGATTCTCCTCAAGGCCGAGAAGGAGGGCAAGACGCCCGCCGAGGTGGTCGCCTTCTACAACGCCGAGCACAAGGAAGCGCTGCGCCGACTCAACATCGGCTTCGACCTCTTCACGGCCACGACAACCGAGAACCACCGCAAGGGCGTGCAGGAAATCTTCCTCGCCGCCCGCGATGCGGGCTTTATCGAGACGCGCACCCAGAAGGCCCCCTACGATGCGAAGGCGCAACGGTTCCTGCCGGACCGCTACGTGGAAGGCACCTGCCCGCACTGCAAGCGGCCGGGCGCGCGTGGCGACCAGTGCGACGCCTGCGGCAAGACCCTCGACCCCCAGGAGCTCATCGGCCCCGTGTCGAAGCTGGACCCCGGTGCCCCCATCACGTTCCGCGACACGGAGCACTTCTTTTTCCTGCTCTCCAAGCTCCAACCCGACCTCGAGAAGTACGTGGCCGCCACCGGGGGCCACTGGCGCGCCAACACCATCAACTTCACGCAGAACTGGCTCAAGGACGGCCTGCAGGATCGCGCCATCACGCGGGACTTGACCTGGGGCGTCCCCATTCCGCTGGCGGGTTACGACGACAAGTGCATCTACGTCTGGTTCGAGGCCGTCTGCGGCTACCTCACCGCCACGAAGGAGTGGGCGCAAAAGCAGGGCAAGCCCGACGAGTGGACGACCTGGTGGACCGACCCGAAGGCGCGCTCCTACTATTTCCTCGGCAAGGACAACATCCCGTTCCACACCATCATCTGGCCCGGCATGCTCACGGCCTACAACAAGGCCCGCGCCAAGAAAGGGCAACCTCTGCTCAACCTGCCCTACGACGTGCCCGCCAACGAGTTCCTCAACCTCAGCGGCCTGAAGTTCAGCAAGAGCCAGGGCGTCGGCATCGGCGTGCAGGAAGTCCTCGACCGCTTCCAGGCCGACGCCGTGCGCTATTACCTGAGCATCAACATGCCGGAGCAGAAGGACGCCGACTGGACCTGGGAAGACTTCCAGAGCAAAGTCAATGACGAACTCGTCGGCGCCTTGGGCAACCTGGTCCACCGGGTGCTGAGCTTCACCAAGCAGAATTTCGGCGCCATCCCGGCCGAGCCGTCGTCCTCCGACCCCCTTGACCGCAAGGTGCGCGAGGCCATTGCGGCCTGCGGCGACGAGATGGGCCTCCACCTCAACAGTGTGCAGCTTCGCCCTGGCATCCGCCGCCTCATGGAGCTGGCCATCCAGGGCAACGGCTGGATGCAGGAGGCAAAGCCCTGGGCCACCCTCAAGACCGACCGCAAGGCCGCCGAAGGCAACTTGCATTCTCTTCTGCGTGTCGTGAAGGCCCTGGCCGTCTACATGGCGCCGTACCTTCCCACGGCCGCGGAGGAAACCTGGACGATGCTGGGCGAATCCGGAAGCGTCCACGACCAGCCGTGGTCCGCCGCCCAACAACCTTTGAAGGCCGGGCACACCCTGGCGGAACCCAAGGCGCTGTTCGTGAAGCTCGATCCTGACGAGATTGCCAAGCTGTCCGGCGCCAAGATCGAGACGAAACCCGTGCCCGGCGAACCGAAGGCCGCCTCGCCCAAGGCCAGTGCGCACGCGCACGCCGACCGCATCACGATCGAGGAATTCCAACGCGTCAACCTGCGCCTGGCGGTCGTCAAGTCGGTCGAGGCCCACCCCAAGGCGGACAAACTCTACGTCCTCAAGCTCGACGTCGGCGAACTGGGCGAGCGGCAGGTCGTCGCCGGACTCAAAGCCTACTACAAGCCCGAAGAGCTCGTCGGCAAGACCGTCGCCTTCGTGGCGAACCTTCAGCCGGCGATGCTGCGCGGCGTCGAGAGCCAAGGCATGGTCCTGGCCGCCGATGACGGCGCCAACGTCGCCGTCCTGCAACCGCAACGCGGCCTGCCGGCCGGCTCCAAGATCCGCTAGGCCGATTCCAGCGTCGCAGGGCGCAGGCGCACGTGGCCGGCGCCGTCCCGCCACGCTTCCAGGTACCCTGCATCGAGCAAGGCATACACCATGCGGACACCATCGGGGGCGGTGGGTCGGGCCAGATCGAGCCAGCTTCGGCCCGGAAACGGGGCCAGGCGGACCCACTCGGTGCGGCTGGCCGGACGGATTCGTCGAACGTCCATGGCCGAGCAAGGCGCTCCGCACCGACAAGCCGTTGGCTCAGGCCAAGCGGTGTCCGCGCCGCTGCGCCAGGCAGCCGGGCCCTACTTCTGGTGGGGAGCGCCGCCGATGCTGCGGCAGATTTCTGCCAGGTGGGGGGCGACGCCGTGGTACCAGGCGTCCCATTCCTTGATGTGCTGCTCGAGACGGGCGCGCTCCGCCTCAACTTCCTCGTAGACGACGTAGAGCTTGGCGAGGCGCTCGCGTTCCTGCTCGAGGTCGGATTGGGATGCGGCGGCGCGGCGCGACACCTCATCGACGGTCTTGGCCTGCTCGCGCAGGGCGACGTTGTCCTCCTCGAGGCGGCGCTGCGCTTCGCCGGCGCGGCGCAGGTCACCGGAGAGCAGGTCGACCTCGCGGCGCAACGAGTCCACGGTGCGCGAGTCGGCGGCCGCGGAGGTGCTGGAGAGCGTGGAGGTGGACTTGAGGCGGTTGAGCTCGTCCTCCTGCGACTTGAAGGCGTCCCACAGCTTGCGCAGGCGTTCCTGCTCGCGGGCCAGCTCGGCGCGCACGGAGTCGAGGTCGTCCGGGTTCGTGGCGCGGACCTCGAACGCAGTCGTGGTGGAGGCGGACCCGGAGTTGGCGCCCTTGGGCTGGTAGACGGCCATGCACTCGCAGGACGTGGCGCCCAGTTGATAAGCCGTATGAAACGCCGGGAATCGGCCGCAAGGCCTGCTTAACCGATTTCGGGGCTGCCGTAGGTGTCCTTGGGGGCCGGTTTGGCGGCCGCCGTCTGCCCCTGGAACTGGATCTGTGGCAACGGGATGGGAGGCGGCAGGCGGATGTCTTTGGCCAGGCCCACGGCTTCGGGGACGGCGGAGGCCATGATGGCGGAATGGACCTGTTGGGCCACCTCTGAGGGGAGGTTGCGCGTCGTGTTCCACGTGTCGACGGCGGTGCCGGCGTTTGGCCCCGTGAACTGCAGCGAGCCTTCGACCTTAATGACGCCGAGGGGGCCGTAGCTCGTGGTGTAGCCGAACTCGACGCGGATGCGGTCATCCGTCTCGCGCGCCACCAGCGTGATGGTCGAGTTGTGGTCGATGCGGATCTGCGTGTTGGCGACGGGGTCCTGGTAGCGCCGCGCCTCCAGGGTCTTGAACACGACGGCGGTCACGGGCATTGCGTCGGGCGAGGAGCTTCCCATTGAAAACGCGACTGGCCCACGTTCGAGCTCGGTGGGGCTAACGTCAACGCGGACGGCCGGTCAGGGTTCGGTGCGGAACGTCAGATTGCCGAAGAACTGGACGGTTTGGTTGAATCCCTGACTGGTGCGTGGCTCGGTGAGTTCCGCTGAGCAAGCTGGGCCCCCAATCATGAACGCCCCTTTCGCCGTGAGGTCACTTTCGCTGAGTTGCCAATCCAACGGCGTGGGTCCAAAGCGCTCCGGCCGCTCGGGAGGGCTGGAGAGGCCAGGCGAGTTGCTGTTCAAATCCCATGCAATGCGGATGCTTTCCATGACTGGGGTCACAGGTTCCCATTCGAAAACGACGTCGAGGACCAGGGCGCCAGTTGCATTGACCAAAGGACCGCCTGCATGGGCAAACGTCTCATCCGATGTGTCCCCGGTCACGGACCAGCCGCTGTTGTGCCCGGCCACGGGGCAGAAATCGAACGACGCCACATCTTCCCGGTACCACAGGGTGCCGTTGAAGGGAACCTGGTACGTATCAGGGACGGGTTGGATTACGGCCTCCTGCAACGGTTCCGTCACGGGGGCCGCGCAGCCAGCAATCAACACCGCGAATACCGCCAAAGCGCGACCCCCACTCGTCATGCTGGAAGAAACGTCGTCCGCCTTATGGGCTTTGTTTGTGAGTCCTGGAACGTGGACGTTTTCCGCAGCCGTCGCACCGGGCCCTAGCATTCCTCGCGAGCGGCATCCGTTCCGTTCGGTTCGGCGGCCACCGGTTCAGTCAGGACGGCGAGGCCGAGGTGGCCCAGAATCGCCCCAGGCGTCGCGGTCCGCCAAGCGCCCGCATCCTGAGCCGGAAACGAGAGTCGGACGGTCAAGCAACCGTCGCTGAACATGGCGGTCGCCGTTTCGGGTTTCGGGGCGTCGTTCATTCGGAGTCGCATCCCTGCACGCTTCATCGGCAGCACCCCTCTTTGTGTGTCCACCCGGGATAAGGCCAGGCGATACCGCAGGAATATGACCGCGGGGCGACCCCGACCATCGACGCCACGGCGCCGGACACCCCTCACGTCATCCGATGCTCAAGGGCCCGGATCCCGGCAACGTCGTCACGAGGTCGGGCCCGCACAGCAACGAGGGCGTGTAAGCCCCCGGAGCCGGCCGTTGGTTCAGGACGAATTCAGCGATGGCCAACGCTCCCGTCGCCGTCATCGAGTAGCCGTTTGCCACCTTGATGCGCGCGGTCTTCACGGACCCGGCCGCGTTCCGCACTTCACCCCACACGAACGTGGGCCGCTGGTCGCGCTGGTTTGCATCCGGACCGCGCACGCGGCCTGCGACACGCGACTTGAGGAACCGTTGCACGGGGGCAAGTCCAAGCACGGCCCGGAAGAGATGCGCCCGGCGCGCCATGGCGATGCGTCGTTGCGAGGTGGCCGTGAAGACTTCGATGTTCGGGATGCCGGTCGTGACGTACGCCGTGGCCAGGTCTCCCCAGGGGATGGTCATCGCGGATTTTTCTCCATCGCCGAAATCGATGCGCCGCACATGGTGCCCGATGCGAACGTCGCGCAGCCGGCCTCCCTCGCGGACCCGCCCCCCGCGAGCCGCGCCTTCAATCGTCGTTTTCGTCGTTCCCGGCGACAACCTCGAACGGGAGTCGAACCCGAGGGCGAGGTGCGTGGCGTCGGGAAGCGCCTTCTTGAGTGCCGCCGCCACGCAATCCGTCGGGATGACGTCAAAGCCGACAGCAGGCCAAACCACGACGCCCGCCTGCCGGGCGGCAGCATCCCGGGAGAGCGTTTCCTCAAGGACGTCAATCTCCCCCGTGATGTCGAGATAATGGCTGCCGACTTGCAAGCAGGCATCGAGCATGGGGCGCGCCGTGGCCGAAAACGGCCCGGCACAGTGCAGCACAAGCGCCACGCCCCGCAGGTTTCGTTGGACAAGCGCGTCGTCGTCTAAGTCGAACACCCGATGCGCAAGGCCTAGCTCACCCGCGAGGGCTTGGAGTTTCGCCGAATCGCGGCCGGCGAGAATCGGATTCCAGCCGCGACGCGCCGCTTCACGCGCGATGAGTTCGCCCGTGTAGCCATAGGCACCGTAGATCATCCAGGGGCTGTGGCCGAACGTGGCCGGTTTCGTCGGCAATCGCGTCACGCATGGGCGGCCAGGCGGTGTGTTGCTATGAAACGAAGGGACGGGGGCTGAGCCGCGACGGCGCCATTGGACGTTTGACGCCCACGAACCTCCATCGCCCACCCCTTCACCAATCAAAAGCGGGGCCCTGTGGCGCCCGTCCCGGACCCAACGCCTAAATGCGAAGCTGGCCTAGGGAGGTTCCCGTTGCGCATGACGAAGTTCGTCGTGGTCACGGGCGGCGTTCTGTCGGGGCTCGGCAAGGGCATCACGACGAGCTCGATCGGGGCCCTACTCAAAGCACGAGGCGTGAGCGTCACGGCGGTCAAGATTGACCCCTACCTCAACTCCGACGCAGGCACCATGAATCCCTTCGAGCACGGCGAGGTGTTCGTGTTGCAGGACGGCGGCGAGGCAGACCTCGACCTCGGCAACTACGAGCGGTTCCTCGACATCCCGCTCGGCCGGGACAACAACATCACCACGGGCAAGGTCTACAAGACGGTCATCGACCGCGAGCGCCGCGGCGACTACCTCGGCAAGACCGTGCAGATCATCCCGCACATCACCAACGAGATCCGCGACTGGATCATGCGCGTCGGCGCCAAGTCAGGCGCGGACGTCTGCCTGGTCGAAGTCGGCGGCACCGTCGGTGACATCGAATCGGCTCCGTTCCTCGAAGGCATCCGGCAACTGCACCGCAAGGTCGGGCACGCCAACGTGTTCCTCGTCCACACCAGCCTGGTGCCCGTCGTGGGCGCCGTCGGCGAGCAGAAGACCAAGCCGACCCAGCACACTGTGCGCGACCTCAAGGCCATCGGTCTCCACCCCGACATGATCGTCTGCCGCAGCACGCAGCCCCTGATGCCGGAGATCCGCGAGAAAATCGCCAATTTCTGCGACGTCGACGAGTCGGCGGTCATCTCGGCCCACGATGCGCGCAGCATCTACGAAGTGCCCCTCATCCTGGAGGAGCAGGGCGTCCCCGACACCATCCTGGCCCACTTCGGCATGAAGGCCAAGCCCGCCGATCTGCGCCCGTGGACGGAGCTGGTCGACCGCCTCCTCAACCCGACGCACGAGGTCACCGTGGCCTTCGTCGGCAAGTACACCGACCTCAGCGACTCCTACCTCAGCATCAACGAGGCCCTGCGCCACGCTGGTGCCAGCCTCGACACCAAGGTCAAGATCGCCTACGTCGAGGGCGAGGACCTCGAGGCGCACGACAAGGAGGCCTGGCGCAAGGTCCGTGAGGCGGACGCCATCCTGTGCGGTCCTGGTTTCGGAAGCCGTGGCACGGAGGGCAAAATCCGCGCCGTCCAGCACGCCCGCGAGAACAATGTGCCTTTCCTCGGAATCTGCCTGGGCTTCCAGCTGGCCATCGTGGAGTTCGCGCGCAACGCCTGCAACCTGCACAACGCCAACTCGACGGAGATGGACGTCAACACGCCCCACCCGGTCATCTGTATCCTGCCCGAGCAGTACGAGATCCAGGAGCTCGGCGGCACCATGCGCCTCGGCGCCTACGAATGCGTCCTCAACAAGGGCAGCCTTGCCGCCGAACTGTACGGCAAGGAAGTCGTGTCGGAGCGCCACCGCCACCGCTACGAGATGAACCCAGACTACGTGGGCCAGCTCGAGGCAAAGGGACTGGTCTTCAGCGGCCGCATGCCCGATCGCCCCATCATGGAGATCATGGAGCTCCCGCAGGACGTCCATCCGTTCTTCATCGGCGGCCAGTTCCACCCCGAGTTCAATTCGCGGCCGCACCGCCCCGGCCCGCTCTTCGTCGGCCTCGTCCAGGCGGCGCTGATTCAGAAGGGCGTGCTGCATAAGGGACCTGAGCCTGTGGCCGCAGCCTAGGCGCACCCCATGAACGCCAAGCCCTCCCGCACTCCGAAGGACGGGTTGTGCAAGGAGACCTACACCGATGGCACGCTGTCGGCCAAGGGTCGCTATGCTCAAGGAAAGCGCGTCGGCCTCTGGCAACACTTCCTTCGCAACGGGCAGCTGCGCGCCGTCGGCCGCTTCACGGATGGCCAGATGAGCGGCCTGTGGAAGTGGTACCGCAAGGAAGGCCAACTGTGGCAGGTCGGTTCGTTCAAAGACGGCATGCAGCACGGCTCCTGGATCCGGTACAAACCCGACGGTGCGGTCCATGACCGCCGCACGTTCATCGATGGCAAACTCGCCAAGGCCCCAAAGAAGAAGGGCTAACGCCCCCCTGATATAGTGGAAGATTGTGGCCGAACGCATGGAACAGAACGACTACCTGGCCCTCCTGAAGCAGGCGCGCGCCAACCTGCCGCAGAACGTCGGCAACAAGGAGCGCTGGGCCCTGCCCAACCCCCAGATCATCACGGAAGGCCGCATGACGCTGCTGCGCAACTTCAAGGAGATGACGGTCGCCACGCGCCGCGACATGGACCACATGTCGAAGTTCCTCCTCTCGCAGATTGGCACCGCCGGCTCCATCGACGGCGACCGCCTCGTCTTCACCGGCAAGGTCAGCCCGCAGAAAATGCAGGGCGTGCTCGACGACTACGTGGAGACCTACGTCCGCTGCGCTGAGTGCGGCGCGCCGGACACGCACATCGAGAAGGACGCCCGCACCAGCATCCTGCGCTGCGAGGCGTGCGGCGCCCACACCCCCATCAAGGCCCGCAAGGCCCGCCGCCCCGAGGCCGCCGTCAAGGAAGGCGGAACCTACGAGGTCCGTCTCATGCAACCCGGCCAACGCGGCGAAGGCAAGGGCTCCTACGAGGGTTACATCTTCATCGTCCCCGGCGGCCAAGTCGGCCAGACCGTGTGGGCCCGCGTCAACAAGCTCAGCGGCAAGATGGCCTTCGCCGAATTGTCGCAGAAGCCGAAGGACACCTAGAATCCAATAGCCGCGGGAACCTAGGCCAGGTCGACACCAGACTCGTCTGACCGGCCCGGCCATCACTCGACTCGTCTACGCCGAGCAAGGTTCACACGGACTTGCCCTAGCCCAGCCGCTGCTGCCCCTTCTTGGCGTGCGTCGTGGCCTTGGCGGCGGGCCCGTCGGCGCGCATCCCGCGAAGCAGGGCAATTTCCTTTTTCCAGGATTCCGGCCCGTCCGGCGTCTCCAGGATTCCTGCGATGCCGTCGAGGCGGCGGTCGTTGACGAGGGTGCGGAAGAATTCCAGGCCGAGCAGCCCTTGCCCCAGCGTGTCGTGTCGGTCGACGCGCGCCCCACACGGCATCTTCGAGTCATTGAGGTGGAACGCCACCAGCCATTTCCGGCCGACGGCGGACTCGAAGGAATCCCAGACCTCGTCGTAGTGGTCGACCCAATCGTAGCCGCAAGCCCACGAGTGCTGCGTGTCGATGGTGATCCCCAGGCGCGGGCTCCCCACGGCCTGGATGAGGGCCCCGAGCTCCTCCCACGTGTTGCCGACGTTCGAGCCCTGCCCGGCCGCATTCTCGAAGACGACTTTGACGGGGCACCCCGGGGTCTCGTCGATGGACTGCGACACGGCGGCAGCGATGCGGTCGAGGCAGGCCCTGCGCACGGCAGGGTCGTCGCGGCGCTTCTTGTCCTCCTCGAGGTGGCTGCCGGGGTGGATGTTGAGGTACGCGACGCCAAGCTGCTCACTGCGCCTCATCTCGTCGAGGAACGCCTGCCGGCTCGCCTCGCGCTTGACCGGGTCCGGGTTGCCCATGTTGATGAGGTAGCCGCCGTGAACCATGACGGGCGCAACCTTGGCGTCCGCGACGGCCTTGCGGAACGCGCCGGCTTCCTCCGCGGAGATGGGCTTGGCGGTCCATTGCCGCTGGTTCTTGCAGAAGATCTGCATGGCCTCGCCACCAATGGCCAGGCATTCGGCCACGGCGTTGTGGTGGCCGCCCGCGATGGAGTTGTGGGCGCCCAGTCTCATCATCGAGTGCGGATTCCCGGATTGCTACTTCACCGTGATTGGACGGATTGTGTTGGGCGGAGTCTGGGGCCCATTCGTTTACGCGACGAGATTCAACCTCCTGCGCCCCCGACCGCCGACGAAACAGGGATTTCGGGGAACCCCGGGGAATTCGCAACAAAGTTCCCGTTCTCCCCGTAATCCCTGTTCGGGCGTCGTCGGCGTGTGGCGTCATCCGCCAGCCAATCCACCACCTTGAATTCGGGCGTGGCCGGCGTCGCCGTCGGAAATTGTCAAGACCTCACGAAACAGGAACGGCGCTGCGTTCACGACCGGCCTTTCCCAATGTCAAGGAACGCGCGCCACTTCTGTTCACGGAAACCCGCGACGGCGCCCTTTGGTGTCAGCAGGATGGGCGCGCGCAGAAGGCCGGGCAATGCAGCAAGGGCATCGCGCAAGGTGTCGGGAGGCGTCGCTTCTCCTTGCGGCAGCAAGCGGGCGACGTCCGGGCTCTTGGGGTCGACAAGCGGCCACAACCCCCCGAGTCCTTTCGCCAGCTTGGCCAGGTCGTCGGTCGTCGGAGGTTGACGCAGGATGTCGAGGACTTGATCGGCGGCGTACCTGTTGTGCTTGAGGAAACGCAACGCGTCCTCGCTGTCCGGGTGGCCGGTTCGCCCCCAAAACGTCACACCGCTTCCCATGCCGCGCCTACTTCGCCTTGGCCTTTGGTTCGACGGCGACCTTGGCGTGCGTCGGGACCTCGGGGTTGTGCTGGTACTCGTCCACGTACTCCTGGCCGGACAAGGCCGCGAGGGCGTGCATGACTTCGTCGGTGACCTTGCGGCAGACCGCCTTGTCCTCGTGCATCCCCCAGTACCGCGAGAAGTCCATGGGCTCCCCGATGACGGCGGCGGTCTTGCTGAAGTACTTCGTCTTGCCGCCCTTCGGCTTGGCCTCGAATGTGCCAATCATCGCGCAGGGAATCACGGGGACGCGCAACTCCAAGGCGAGGCGGGCGACGCCGGTGTGGCCCTTGTGGAGCTTGCCGTCGAGGCTGCGCGTGCCCTCGGGGTAAATGCAGAAGAGATTGCCTTCGCGCAGCGCCTGCTTGGCGGCATCCATCGCGGCGGTGTCCCCTTTTCCGCGTTCGAGCTTGATGACGCCCCACTGCCGCATGAACCACGCCTTCACGGGCTTGGTGAAGTGCTGCGCCTTGCTGATGTTGACGATGGTCCGCCGGGTCGCCATCGGCAACACGACGTGGTCGAGCGCCGAGAGGTGATTCGACGCCAGGATTGCGGCCCCCTTTTTCGGGATGTTCTTGCGCCCGACGACCTTGACGCGGAAGGTCGGCCGCACGAGTCCGACGGCCAACGGCCGCATGATCTGCCATAGCACCGTCACGCAGTCAGGTCTCCCGGGGAACCCATCGCGGCGGCCAACCGGTCAGGAGTTAAATACGGTCCTTCCGTCGCGCGGCCCGCAGGGGATGCTGGATCGTCCCTAGGCATTGCCGAGTTCGTCTAACCTGGTAGGGCGCAAGCCTGGAAAGCTTGTGACGGGAAACCGTCTTGAGAGTTCAAATCTATCACTCGGCGCTCCATTTCCAAAGCTGCGCGAGGCCGCTTTCGCGGCCCGCGCCTTTGGCGGAGCGCCTCGGGTCCGCTTGCTCGCTCGCTGGCTTGGAGCACGCTCGCTGCGGCTCGCGCACTCCAAGCCTCCCTCTGACGAGGGCTTGTCCCCTCGTCGTGACTCGCGGTGGCGAGCGCACGCTCAGGCCATTGGCGGTGCTTTCCGCGCCTCGAGGCGCTGCGCGACCCACCACGCCCCGTACGCGATGGTGAGGGCGCAATTGGCGAGGAAAGCCCACACGATGGCCTGCCACAGCCAAGGGACGTTGCTGGAGGCGTCGGCGCCGAAGGCGACAAGGTCGACGAGCACATGCAGAGCGATGGCGGCCCAAATGCCGAACCGCCAGGCAACCAGGCCGGCGACGACGCCGAAGAGTGTGGGGAGGATGACGTGACTCCACGTGCCGTAGCCGCTGTGGGCGAACCCGAAGACGATGGCTTGGACAAGGACGGCCGCGGCCATGGGCAGGCGTTTGGAGAGCCCGACCTGGAGAATGCCGCGGTAGACCAGTTCCTCGCCGAAGCCTGCGGCAAGCGAGATGAGGATGGCCTGGTACACGGTCATCCGGTCGTAGACCGACGATTCGTCGCTTTGGTTGCGGGCGTCGACGCCGGCGAGGAGCCAATTGACCAACAGCGTGGCGGTCAGCAGGACCGGGAACGCCAGGAGCCCGGCGAAGATGGAACCGGCCTCGGTCCGCTTGCCCAGCGGAAGTCCTGCGCGCGCCAACGTGTTTGCGAGGCTTCGTGGCGTCTGGCGCAGGACCGCCTTGAAGTCCCGGCTGGCGTAGAGGAGGAACCCGAGCGTGAGGTACCCAAGGTCCTCGACGAGCTTGTTGAGGTAGAGGCTTGAGAGTTGGTGGCGCGTGAACGCCTGGAACACGAACCCGCCCTGCACGAGGGGCTCCAACGAATCAAGGATGCCCCAAAGGGTCTCCCACACGGGCACCGTCATGATTCCAATGCCCGCCGCCTGCATCCAGCGTTGGCCAAGAGCCCGCGCGGCCACGGCCGTGGCCAGCCCGAGCATCCAAGGCACTGCATAGAACGACCAGACCGGAAACGCGGCCGGCAGCACCGGTTACGCCTCGGGCTTGGCCTTGGGGGCTGCCGCCTTGGTTGGCTTCGTCGGGGTCTTCCACGTCTTCGGGTACGTCCCCTTGCGCAGCACGACGCGCACCGGAGTGGCGGCGATGCCCTTGTCTGCTTCCATGATCTGGTGGCTGGTCATCTTCGCCTCGGCCAACGCGACAAGCTCGCCTTTCAGGGTGTAGAGGGCGATTTGTTCGCCGGCCTCGATGCCGGCATCGAGTTGCGCCACACCGATGCAGGCGAGGGGAGCGCCATGGCAGACGGCGTCGACGGCGGAGTCGCGCAGTACGATGGCGTTGAGGTGGGCGGTGACGGCTTCAACGGGCTTGACGATGCGCCGGATGGCGGCCTCGTCCTTGTCCGTGTCCCAGAAGGCCTTGGCGTCGATGCAGTCGTGCAGGGTCACGAGGTCCTCCTCGGTGAAGAGGCCGGTGCGGGTGCGGCGCAGCTCCTGCATGTGCCCCTTCGTTCCTAGCGCCTTGGCGAGGTCGACGCAGAGGTTGCGCACGTAGGTTCCGGCCTGGCAGCCGACACGGAACAGGACGTCGCGCCCGGAGACCTCGAGGACGTCGAGGTAGTAGATGCGGCGGATGCGCGGCCGGCGCGCCACGGCGGAGCGGACGGGGGGCGTCTGCGAGATTTTGCCGACGAACTGCAAGGCAGCGGTCCGAACGGCGGCCTCGTCGCGGTCCTCGTGCAGGCGCAGGACGGCGACGTACTCCTTGCCGGCGGTGAGCAGCGCGGAGACGGACTTCACGGCGCCATTGATGGTGATGGGCAGGGCGCCGGTGACCTTGGGGTCGAGGGTGCCACCGTGGCCGACTTCGTCGATGCCGAGGGCGTTGCGTAGCCAGGCGGCGACCTGATGGCTGGTCGGGCCGGAGGGTTTGTCCAACGGCACGACGCCGGCGGCCAATAGCTCGGCGATGGTTCGGTCGGCGGGCTTCTTGCCATACTTCGGGTCGGTGTCCGCCTGGATGCGCACCAGGCGCTTGCGCGGCCGCTCGGCGGGCAGGAGCCCGGAACGCTTGGGGGCGCCGGACGCGGGCTTGGGGGCTGGCGCCGGCTTCGCCGTGCGCTTGGTGTCCGCTGCGGTCCCGGCCTTCGCCACGACGCTCGGACTCCGTCGCGCGCTTCAATGTTTGTCTGGCCGCAGGACCGCCCCAAGCGCGGCTTTTCGGGGTCAGGCCTTGTGGGAGGCCAAATGGTGGACGTAGGCCGCGACGGCTTCCTCGACCTTGGTCGCCAAGGCGTCGGGCAGCAGGTGGGTGGAGTCGAGGACGAGGTCGTAGAACGACAGGTCGGCGAGGTCGACGCCATAGTAGCGGCGGTACCGGTCGGCCTCGGATTGCTCGCGGGCCCAAGTCGCGTCCGCCTGGGTGGCCAGGGTGCCGCCGTCGCGGTCGACTAGGCGTCGGATTCGTTCCGACTCATCGCAGCGCACCCAGATTTTGAAGGCAGGCAGGCGGTGACGTTGCGCAAGCCAACCTGACAAGCGGCCCTCCAGAATGAGTCCGCCGCGCCGCAGGAGGAAAATCTGGCGGTCATCGAGTGCGGCGTCGATGGAGGAGTCCTTCTGGCACAGGACGCCGAACTCTGCCAGGCTCAGGCCGCGGCGCGTTGCTTCCTCGCGGAAGATGTGGCCGGCGTACGTGTACGGCAAGGCCAAGCGTTCCTTGAGGAGGTTGCACAGCGTGCTGGTCCCGGTGCCGGGCAGGCCGCCGACGGTAACGGTGACGACGGGGGCAGTTTTCCCATTCACACTGCCGGCGCTGCCGTTGGCCTGAGCGGAGACGGGCCCCATTATTCGTGGACCTCGGGGTGCCGGCGCTGCCAGCGCTCCTTCCAGGATGCGTACTTCATGGCTTTCTGCACGAGGGCGCCGAGCGGGATGCTGAGCGCCATGTACAGGAGGATGTAGTGCGGGAAGAGGGTGGTGCCGAACATGTCGACGCGCGGGTTCCACGGCGCCGAGTACCACCAGTAGTCGAGGCCCTCGAGGAACAGGAACAGCCAGGCGAAGAGGGGCACGACGACGATCATGGTGAGCGGCATGGTGCGCATCTGCTTGGCGCTCATCTCCTGCTGCATGCGCAGGACTTCGGGTTGGCGGTCTTGGAGCTTTTTCGTCTTGTACGAGTTGTTCTCCTTGCGCGCCGCCATGAGTTCCTTGTTGAACGAGCGCATGTAGGCCGAGATGCGGGCCTGCTCGAGCCAATCCGTCGTGAAGTGGCGAATCAGGGTCGTGGCGAGGACCATGAAGGTGCCCGCCAGGAGGATGGTGAGGACGGGCCACTTGCCGCCGAAACCGAAGACGGGGTCGAGGACGACGCCGACCCAGCGGCCGATGTTGTTGCGCAGCCCGGGCTGGAACATGATGAACATGACCACGGCGATGGCTGCGAAGGTGAGGAACGAACTGGCCTTGGGCTTGGCTGGGCCTGCGGGGGCTCCGACGGCGGGGGCTGCGGCGTCCGCCATCAGCTCACCACCGCGAGGATGGCGTTCATGGCCTGCTCGATTTTGCCGTCCGCATTGTGCACGGTGCACACGGTGGCGCCGGTGAGGGTGGCATAGGCGGCGGCGAAGCGCCGATTGTATTCCTGGTGCTCGGCGATGGCGGCCACGGAGTCGTCGTCGCGTTTGCGGGTCGCGTCGTTGGTGCGGCGCTTGGCGATCTCCTCGTTGCCGGCTTCGACGAGGACGATTGTGGAGGGCTTCAAGGCCTCCAAGACCCATGAAGGCAAACCAGGCAGGTAGCCCTGGGGAGTCTTGACGGTGCAGTGGGTGTCGACGATGACCTTGCCCATTGCGGCGATGCGGACGGCCGCTTCGCGCTGGATGGATTTCTGCACTTCGGGTGCCAGGCGGCGCATGTCGTCGCGGCTCTTGGCCAGGCCTTCCGCCTGCGCGACCTCGAACATGACGGAACCGAAGACCGCGATGCGGAGGTTGCGCGCCTTGGCGGCGGCCTCCATGACGGTGGTCTTGCCCACTCCGGGGATCCCCGTCACGATGATGGCACCCATTGCAGTCGCTTGCACGGGCCGCCACTTCATAACGCCTGTTCCTGGCGCGGGAACCGGCACAGGGAACGCACAACCCTACCTCTTGCCCAACAGACTGATATCGAGAGGGGTGGTCGCGCGGGCGTCGGGGCCCCTTGATCGACGAACTTCCAGGAGGAATCACGCTGGTGGGCACGGCGCACGTGGCCGCCTCCAGCGTCCTTGCGGTGGAGCAGACCATCCGAGGCCGCCGCCCTGCCAAGGTCCTTGTCGAATTGGATCCCCGCCGCCTTGAGGCCCTCCAGAACCCCGAGGCCTGGCAGAAAACCGACATCGTGCAAATCATCCGCCAGAAGAAGCAGCACCTCTTCCTCCTGCAACTCTACCTGGCCTCGGTGCAGGCGCAGATGGGCCGCGAGACCGGCGTCGCCCCCGGCGCCGAACTGCTGCGCGCCGTGCAGGTCGCCGAGGAGGTGGGCGCCGAAGTGGTGCTCATCGACCGCGACATCGCCATCACCCTCAAGCGCGGGTTCGGCAGCCTCGGCTTCTGGACGCGCATGCGGCTCTTCTACAACCTGTGGACCGAACTGGTCACGCCGGCGGCCGCGGAACCAGGCAAACTCGACGTCGAGGCCTTGCTGAAATCCGACGCCATCACGCAGATGACCGAGGAGTTCGCCCGCGTCGCGCCGCCCATCAAGGTCGCCCTCATCGACGAACGCGACGAGTACATGGCGTCCCACATCGCCGAGCAGGCCGGCAAGGGAGGCCACGTCGTCGCGGTGGTCGGGGCCGGCCACTTGCCCGGAATCAAGGCACGGCTTGCCGCGAAGCAACCCCCGCTCCCCGCGGCACGCTTGGTGCTCGACCAACCACCCAAGCCGCGCCTCACGGTCGGCAAAGTCTTGGGTTGGGCCATTCCGCTGGCCATGGTTGGGTTCTTCGTCTACCTGGCGGCCACCGGACGATTCCTGGAGCTGCGCGACCAGGCCTTGGCGTTCGTCCTCATCACGGGCGGATTCTCGGCCCTCGGATGCCTCCTGGCCATGGGGCACCCCGTCGCCATCGTCGTCGCCTTCCTCGCGGCCCCCATCGGGGTCCTGCATCCCCTGCTGGCAACCGGTTGGTTCGCCGGCCTGGCACAGGCCTGGGTGCGCAAGCCCACGGTGGCGGATTTCCAGGCCATCAAACGCATCGAGACGTTCCGGCAGTTCTGGCGCAACGGCGTCGTGCGCGTCCTTCTCGTGACCGCCCTGACCAACGTCGGCGCCATGGTGTCGACGGCTATCGTCATCCCGCGCTTTTTCCAGGCCCTCGTGGGAGGCGCCTGATGGCCTACAACCCGTTCTACGAGGCAGACCTCCACCACCCCGGTCCGCCGCGCATCGCCTTCAGCCGCACCGAGGTCTTCCACCTCGTCGTCGCCGCCCTGGCGCTGACTTTAGGCTTCTCCCTCATCATCGCCGACCGGACGGACGCCCTCGGCGGGATGATGCCGAAACTCGATTGGGAGATTCTGCTCATCGCCTTCATCGGCGTCGGGACGGGATTCGTGCTGCACGAACTGGCCCACAAGGTCCTCGCGCAACGCTACGGCCACTGGGCGGAATTCCGCGCGCAGTTCACCGGTCTCGGCTTGACCGTGATCATCGCCGCCGTTACGCAGTTCCTCTTCGCGGCTCCCGGCGCGGTCCTCATCCAAGGCCGCGTGACGCCGCGCGAGAACGGCCTCATCAGCCTGGCCGGACCCGGCACGAACTTCGTCATCGCCGGCCTCGCCATCGGCGGCTACTTCATCGGCCTTAGCTCGTCACCGAATTGGGGCGCCAACGTGGCGGATTTGGCGCCGCGCCTTCTCGTTGGCGTCGCCAAGATCAACGCAGTCCTCGCCCTGTTCAATTTGGTCCCCTTGGGCCCGCTCGACGGCCGCAAGATCCTGCGCTGGAATGGCTTCGTCTGGGCGGGCGCGTTGGCGTTGGCCATCGTGCTCATGGCCGTCGTGTACCTCTACGACCCGGCGTAAGACAAACAAGCAATGGGGCCCCGACCGGATGCGCGAAGGGAAAGGTCCGCAAAGCGACCTTTCCCGAACGGCTTCCCGAGCGAAGCGATGGGAAGCAGAATCCGGGAGCTCGGGCTGCGAGCGCAAGCGAGTAGCCCCGACCGGATGCGCGAAGGGAAAGGTCCGCAAAGCGACCTTTCCCGAACGGCTTCCCGAGCGAAGCGATGGGAAGCAGAATCCGGGAGCTCGGGCTACGAGCGCAAGCGAGTAGCCCCGACCGGATTCGAGCCGCGAGACCCAGACGGGTTTCGCGGCGCTAAGCGGGCCCGCAGGGCCCGCGATGATCCGGAGGCTGGCTGCGAGTGAGCGCAGCGAACGAGTAGCCCCGACCGGGGCAACGGGTGAACACCGCCGTTTCACCCACCACCCTGCGACCCGAGCTGCCACGACCGCGGAGATGCGGTCGCGCCTGCGCCGTGCAGGGACCTCCCCCTCTTCAATCAGTCGCAACCCGAACATGGAGGTCCTGGCATGAGCCTCTCGCCCCTCGAGACGCGCACGCTCAAGGCGCCGGAGGTCCGCGCCGTCGACGTCGACAAGGTCGACGAGGACCCCAACAACGCCCGCCTGACCTTCGACGCCGCGGAGCTCAAGATCCTCGGCGAGTCGTTGAAGGAGCGCCAGCTGTACCCAATCCAGGTCCGCCGCCTCAAGAACGGCCGCTTCCTGCTGCTCGACGGCGCCCGGCGCCTGCGCGCCGCGAAGCTCGCCGGCCTCAAGCAGCTGCGCGCCGAGGACTGGGGCGAGCTCAGCGACCAGGACGCCGCCATGGCGGCCGCCACGGCCAACCTCGAGCGCGAGGACCTCACGCCGTACGAGGAGGCCCGCGCCTACAAGCGCCTCGTCGACCTCAAGGTGCAGAAGAAGGAGATCTGCGAGACGTTCGGCATCCCGTTCAACACGCTGCAGGGCCGCCTCGAGCTCCTCGAGCTCCCGGAGGCCGTCGCGAAGCGCATCGGCGATGCCCGCGGCTCGGACGGCACGGTCTTCGGCCTCGGCCACGCCAAGGCCCTGCAGCCCTTGGCGAAGCAGCCGAAGCTCCTCGAGGCCGCGCTGGCCGGCTTCGACAAGCAGCTGCCCGAGATCCGGCAGGCGCACAACACCATCATCCAGGTCCTCCAGAACCAGGGCCTCATCGCCGACCCGCAGGACACATTCGGTTGGAACTGGGCCGGCAACCACAAGACGACCGCGGCCGCCGTCAAGAAGCTCGACTCGGTCAAGCTGGTCGAGTACGGCAACGAGAAGGCCTTCGTCGTCGACGTGGCCGGCTTCAAGGCCATCGTCGCCGAACACCAGGCCCGCGAGAAGGCCGCCGACGCCAAGGAACGCTCGACCGCCGCCAAAGAGAAGGCGACCGCCAAGGTCGACCCCGTCGCCGCCAAGCGCGCCAAGGACCGCGAGGCGCTCGACGCCAAGGCCCGCGACCTGGGCCGCCGGACGGCCGGCGTGCTGCAGGCCAAGGCCCTCGGCGAGCACCTGGCCAAGTCAGCGGAGCTCCGCGGCAAGGTGCTGTGGAACCTCATCCGCCACGAGCTCGAGATGGACCGCATGTCGGACCAGGGCCCCGCCACCGTGGCGGCCCTGGCACAGGCCCTCAAGCTCGACCACGCGGCCGCGGCCGCCACCTTCACGGACAAGGGCAGCGACGACGAGGACGACACGGGCATGACCTACAACCTGCCCGAGGTCCCGCCGACCTGGTTCGCCAAGGCCAAGCTCGAGCAGCAGGCCGCCTTCGCGGCCGCCTTCGCGTGCTTCGAGGATCTCACCTCGTCGTACAGCGGCCCGAAGAACAAGGCGTTCTTCGGCGCCAACCCCAACGACCTCGCCGCGCAGGCCGTCAAGCAGGCCAGGGAGCAGCTGCAGGCCGACGCCAAGAAGCGCGAGCTCGAGGCGAAGGCCAAGGCGACTGCAAATCTGAAGCTGGCCCACGAGGACAAGAAGAAGCCCGGCAAGGGCGGGGGTGCACCGCCGGCGTCGTCCAAGAAGGCGACGCCGGCGCCCAAGGCCAACGGGAAGGCCAAGGCGAAGGCGCCGGCGAAGGTGACGCCCGCGGTGGCCAAGGCCCGCGCGACGCTGTCTAAGACCAAGCAAGCCGTCCTCGCCGCGTCGCCGGCGCCGGCCAAGCCCCTCGAGGCCCCGTCGCCGGCGGCCTCGCCTCGCGAGCTCGCCGACAAGGTCCTGGCCGACGTGCTGCCCGGCCTCAAGGCCGTCAAGCAAGCCGCCGCTGACAACGGGATCCAGGCCTAGGAGCTCGTCGCGATGCCGACGTGCCCCATGTGCGGGTACATCCCGCCCAGCCTAGTCGAACAGGTCCGAACGACGCGCGGCGTCCAAACCCACTGCACCGACTGCAGGAGCCCGCTCACATGACCGGGCTGTGCGAAGCGTGCCGGACGAACGACAACTACCGGTTCGCCTACGGCTGCTCCGGCCCCTGCGACAACGCCTCTGCGGAGGAGCTCGTGGAATCCGTGGCCGGCGTCAAGGCCATCCGCAGCGCGCAGCCACCGGTCCACGAACACCGGTTCTGCGCGTGCCCGCCGGGCTACTGCAGCAAGACCTGCCTCGAATGCCGCGCCCACGCTGACAGCGTCGAACTCGGCGCCGTAGAGGTCGCCGCATGGTAGCCGACGTCGTCACGGCCGCGTCCGTGGCCCTGGCGGTGCTGACGATGGGCTGGGTGGCGACGATGTTCTACGTCCACCGCCAGGACGTCAAGGCCGCCTCCGCCGGCGACTTCCTCCTCGACCAGGAGGCCAAGCGATGAGCTTGCCGTGCCCGAACCTCGTCGGCGGCCACGGGGCGCCCTGCCGCCTCGAGATGGCGCACAAGGGATCCTGCCTGCCGCCGGTCCCGGCCCGCGACCTGCGCATTGAGCGCCGCGTCCGGCGGGTGCTCGTATGAGCTCCTTCGGTGTCCTGCTGCGCACCAGCCACGGCCTCGAGGACGAAGGCTTCACCGCCCGCGGCGACACCATGGACGCGGCGCGCGCCGTGGCCGCCTACAAGCTCGGCGTGCCCGAGGACCTCGTCGTGCTGGCGGGTGCGTCGTGAAGCCCATCTTCGCCAGCGACGCCAACGTCTGCCCCCACCCGCTCAACGCTCTGCAGGCCGTCGCCGGCGGCAACGTGCCTCAGCCGGCCGTGGTCTGCGTCGCCTGTGGTGCCTGGCAGCGCGCCCTGGCCGAGGTCGTTGACACCAAGCCCGATGCAGCGCCCGCGGCGCCGGCGACAGTCCTGGTCGTGGATGAGCCAGTCGTCGCGGCTCCGGTTCCCGTCGTGGTGCGCGCCCTCGTCGACATCCCGCCGTTCGTCGACGTCGACGACAAACTGCACACCCTCAAGGCCGGCGACATCGCCACAGTGCCCGCCGGCGTGGCCGAGCTCCTGCACCGCCGCGGCAAGGCCGCCATCGTCGCGGAGGTCGCCGCATGAAGTGGGGCGAAGGCATCGTCCTGTGGATCCTGACGACCGTCTGGATCTGCATCGAGGTCGCCGGCTACGCCGCGCCGTCGATGCCCGAGTTCACGCCGGAGCAGCTCGACGCTGCCACCCAGCTGGGCTTGAGCATCGGCTTCGAGACCATCCAGCTCCTCGCCGCGGCGTTGTTCCTCTGGATCGTCAAGGGCGTCGTCGGCCTGGTCATCATGCTCCTGGCCGGCGTCGAGGCCGTCCGCTGGTTCCGCCGCCACCCGCCCGTCGCCATTGAACCCGATGAAGGCGGTGCTGCGTGAGCCCGGACTACCGCGACGCCTACGGTTACCAGGAAGACGCCATGCGCACCCGCGGCCCAATGGAGACCCGCGAAGGTCTGGCCTTGGCAGCGCTCGGCCTGGCCGGCGAGGTCGGCGAGGCCGTCGAGCTGGTCAAGAAGCACCTCTTCCACGGTCGCGACTTCGACCGCGCCAAGTTCTCCAAGGAGCTCGGCGATGTTGCCTGGTACCTCGCCGCCGCCTGCGAAGCCGCCGAGCTCGATCTGGGCATGGTCCTCAGCGAGAACATCGAGAAGCTGCGCAACCGCTACCCCAACGGCTTCACGCACGCAGACAGCGCCGCCCGGCGCGATCTGGCAGGCTCGGAGGTGGCGCGATGAACATCCTCTTCGACCTCGACGGCACGCTGTGCGACACGCCGGCCGGCGTCGACTACGATGACCCGGCGTCGCTGCTGGGCGCCTGCACGCCGCGGGCCCGCGTCCTCGAGCGCCTGCACGACCTGGCCGCCCTCGACCACAACCTGGGCGTCGTCACGGCCCGGGGCCCGCACGTCTCCGACATCACCAAGGCTCAGCTGCGCCGCTGGCTCGGTCCCCTGGCTGAGCGCCTCGTCGTGCGGCACCGGCCGCGCCTCACGTTTGACTGGGGCGACTACGTCGTCGACAAGCAGCGCAGCATCCGGGAGCTCGGCTGCGATGTCTACGTCGGCGACCGCGCCGAGGACAAGGCGGCCGCGCTGCGCGCCGGCGCCCTGTTCCTCTGGGACCACGAATTCGAAGCCACCGGCCTCCTCAGCCTCCGCCGTGAGGTGCCCGCGTGAGCGCCCCTGCGACGAACCGTGACTGGAAGGCCATCAAGGCCGACTTCTGGGCCCTCGCCTCCATGGAAGCCAAGGACACCAGCGTCGGCGCCCTCGTCGCCTCGGCCTGGGGCAGCGTCTTCGTCGGCATCGCGATGACGCAGCTCGCTCCGCTGTCGTGGGATAGCCTCTGGGCCGCGCCGAGCCTGCTCGGTGCGTACCTGGCGTACCGGTTCGTCAACCGCTGCCAGCGTGAACTGAAGCGTCGCCGGGTCCGGGAGTTCAGCTTCGAGGACCCGGAGGTCGTCGCCCGATGACGACTTCAAATCTGCAATCGCGGCGTCGCCACCGCACGTGTGCCCACTGCGGCGGCCCCCGCGACGGCCACGCCTGGCGCAGCGACAAGCCGGTCTGCGCGTCCTGCGGCGCCCGGCACGGTCCACGCGCCGAGCCGTCGCGCTGCCCGCGGCGCTGCGGCCCCGACGGCGTCGTCGGCCCTGCCTGCCGGTACAACCTACCCGCGCCCGGCGTGCCGCACCAGCAGCCCTGCGCGCCGACGGCCGGCGCATCGCGGGTGCTGCAGCACATCCTGCAGTTGCAGGCGCAGCGCCAGGCGGAGGCCATCCATGGCTGAAGCACCCCCCCCCTGGAGGTAAACCCGTGCCCGAATCCGCGGCCGCCAGGGCGGAGCCCTTCGTGGCGCGTGTGGCGCCCGCTCTCGCCAAGGGATGGGCCGTGCACGCCGTCAAGCCGCTGAGCAAGAACCCGCTCTTCGTGGCCGGCCTGCAGGAGCACGCCGGCAAGGACGCCACGAAGGCCATGGGGCAGATCCTCGCCCTGGCCAGCGAGGCGCCCGACGCCAACTACGGAATCCCCAGCTGGCCGCAGAACCACCTCCTCGTCGTCGACGTCGACCCGAAGAACGGCGGTGACACGCGCTTCCTCGAGCTCGGCCGCCAGCTGCCCGGCGATTGCTGGGACACCTTCCGCGTCATCACGCCGAGCGGCGGGATGCACTTCTACTTCAGCGTCGACCGCGACCTCGGCATCACCGGCGGAGCGCAAACGCTCGGAGGCGGCATCGACGTCATCTATGGCGGCCTGTGGGTCGTCGGGCCCGGCAGCGTGCGCGACGTCGACGGCCGCCGCGTGGCCTATGAGTTCGCCAAGGGCGTCGGCTGGGACACACCCGTCAAACCGCTGCCGGCCGAGCTGCTGTCCCTGTTCAAGGCGCAGAAGTCCAACCCGGTGGCCGCCGTGCTGGCCTCCGCCAAGATTCCGGCCGGCGCGCGCTACGACGCCGTCGTCAAGATGGCCGGCCAGTTGACCAGCCTGGGATGGACCGAGGCGGCCGTCATGTCCGCCGTCTACGACCAGGCCGTCGCCACCTTCGAGACCAAAGTCGACGAGCCCGCCATCACGAGCGCCTCGAGCAAGGCGCTGATTCAGAAGGAGGCCAGCCGCGTTTGGCGCAAGTATCACGACCGCAGCACGCGCCACGCCGGCGACGTCGCCCCCAACAAGGCCGCCGCGCAGACCGACGTCCTCGTGAACGCCAGCCGCACCGACACCGGCGCCGCTCTCCGCCTGCATGCCCTGCACGGCGAAAACTTCCGCTACGTCACGGGATGGGGCTGGATGGTCTGGGACGGCACCCGGTGGCGCCGCGACGACCGCGGCCGCATGGTCGAATGGATGAAGGACACCGCCAAGCGAACCCTCGAGGTCGCCGCGCGCCTCAGCGTCGACAAGCAGCGCCAGGAGCTGCAGAAGTTCGGCGAGCGCTACCTCGGCATCGTCGCCATCCGGCACGCCATCGACGCGGCCGCCTCGATGGAGGACGTCATCATGGAGCCGGACGCCTTCGATGCCAAGCCGGACCTCCTCAACGCGCCCAACTGCACCATCCACCTGCCGACGGGCAACCCGCAGGAGCACCGTCGCGAGGACTACCTGACGCACTGCATCCCGATTGAGTACCACGCCGATGCGGAGGCGAAGCTGTGGAGCTGGTTCGTCGGCGAGCTCGCCCGCAAGCGCCCGCGCCTGGTCAACTACCTGCAGCGCTGCGGCGGCTACACCCTCACCGGCCACACCCGCGAGGAGATCCTCCTGTTCCTCTGGGGGAACGGACAGAACGGCAAGACCACCTTCATCGACGTCTTGGGCCACATCGTCGGCGACCTGGTCGGCGACGTCGACGCCGAAGCGCTCAACGGCGGCCCGCGTGCCCGCCCCGAGCTCGTCTTCGCCAAGATGGAAGGCCGCCGCATGGGCACCTGCCAGGAGCTCAGCGAAGGCCGGCCGCTCGATGAGGGCTTCATCAAGAAGATCATCGGCGGCACCCGCGCCCACGCCCGCGACCTGTACGAGAAGGTCCGGGGCAGCCGCGACGTCTCGGTGACGTTCAAGCTCTGGCTCGACGCCAACTACCGGCCGACCATCAAGGGCAACGACAAGGGCATCTGGCGCCGCATCAAGATGGTGCCATGCCAGACCGACGTGCCGGACGACAAGCGCATCAACGACTTGAAGGAGAAGCTCAAGGGCGAGGCGAAGGGCATCCTGGCCTGGCTCGTGCGCGGCGCCGTTGCCTACAACCTGCCGAATCCGAAGTCGATGGTGGAACAAGCAGACCCGACGGCAGGCGGCCTGCAGGAGCCGCCCGAGGTCACGGCGGCCACGAAGCAGTACCGCGACGAGAACGACCTGCTCGGGCGCTTCATCGGCGAATGCATGACGGTCGACGAGACGAAGACCGGCACCTGCAGCGCCAAGTGCCCTTGCATGCGCATCGGCGCCAACGACCTGCGCATCGCGTACAACCACTGGGCGGCGACCAACGGCGAGAAGGAGATCAGCGCCAAGATGCTGGCCAGCCGGATGCAGCAGCAGCGCGCCGGTTTCTTCGGCGAATCCGTGAAGACCGGCGCCGGCGGCACGATGGAGTGGCATGGCCTGGCCCACAAGGTCGAGGTCGTCACACCGCAGGCCCGCCTCGACCAGGTCGACGGCGGCGGCAAGCTCGACATCGACAAGGTCGGACCCGTCGACCACGCGCAGCACGACCGCATGCGCATCGTGCTCGACGTCGTCGGCTTCCTCGAGGGGCAGAGCCCGCGCGGCTACGCCCTCGAGGCGGACATCCTCGTCGAGGCCGAGAGGCGGAAGATCGCCTGGCAGGACACCAAGAAGGCGCTGGAGACCATGAAGCGCAACAACGCCGTGTACGCCAAGGGCGGCATCGGCACCTTCGCCACGCTCAGGGGGTCCTAGTGGACGTCGAGTGCCCGAGCTGCGGCCGCCTCGGTGACGCCAGGCCCGGCACGCCGTACCCGGCGCGCTTGAAGTGCCCCGACTGCAGCTGCATCTTCCTGGAGGCCTAGGATGGCCTGCGAGCGCGGCTGTGGCGAGATGGGTTCCTGCCACGCCAACCGCGACGACCAGGTCGCCGAGGCCCTGCAGCTCGTGCAGTCGGCGCTGACGCGCATCGAGCGCGGCGCCGTGCGCGACGTCGGCCTGGCGCTACTGGACTGCCGGCTCGAGCTGCGCCGCGCCGTGCTCGTCCTCGAGTGGCGCCAGATCGGCCGGCCGGCGGCACCGGAGGCCCCGCAGGGGCCGACGCCGCCGGCCACCTTCTCCAACATCCCTCTCACGCCCCAAGGCGGCCGCAAGGCCGCCGGCAGGCCCTAGCCTTCCCCCAGCAGGCTGGCCGGGCCCACAAGGCCTGGCTGGCGGGTCCGCCCCATACACGGACGGGCCCCTTCGGGTCTTCGACGCAGCGGAGCCGCCGGCTCGCCGGCCCCCGGGCCCCCCAAAATACGGAGGATGAGCGTAAGCTCCGCAACAGGAGGGGGAGCGGGGGAGCGCGGAGGATGGAACCCGGTTTCGACCAAGACCACTACAGACCAATTGGTTAGACGACTTTGCAGAAACGACCCTCTATCCTCCTATCCTCCGGAAATCGGGAGGCCCGGCATTCGCCGCCTGGTTCTGTCAGCCTCAGGCGAGGCCCCAAGTAGCCGGGACCGGTCCTTGCCCTGTCCATGGCGCATCGCTTGACCCTGGCCGACGTGACGCCTGCCGTGCCCCTGCTGCGCGACGGGCGTGGCTGGACCGCCGCCGTCGCCGCCATCAACGCGCTGCGGCCCGGGGCGCCGCCGGCCAGCGAGCGGACGATCCGTCGCGTCCTGGTCGCCCACCAGGCCCTCGAGGCCTTCCCGCCGGCGTTGGCGCGCCGCGGCGGCCGCCCCCGCAAGCCCAACGTGTCGGACGCCGAGTTCAAACTTGCAGTCGAGTGCATCGGCGCCACGGTGGGCAGCTCCGTGGGCATGAAGGCCGCCGCCACCGCGGTGTCCGAGCTCCGCATCGGCGACGAGGCGGATCCTGTCGAGGTGCGCCGGCTGCGCGTGAGCTCGACGTGGCTGGAGCGGCAACTGCGAGCTCGCGGCTGGACGCCGGCGCCGCGACCTGAACTGCAGCTCCTCGAGGCGACGACGTGAGCGACAACACGCCATCCAACATCGTCGAGGGCCGCTTCATCAAACACCTCGAGGACCTGCACAAGCGCACGGCCAACGACGACGACGTCGTCATCGTGATCACGGGCGGCGAACGCAAAGGCAAGAGCGGCCTGGCCTACGTGGCCGCCAGCTTCCTCGACCCCGAGCTGAGCCCGGAGGCGCAATTCCATTGGAGCGTGCAGTCGTACATGGCCAGCGCCACGAGCCTGCGCAAGCGCAAACCCATCGTGCACGACGAGCTCGTGCGCGGCGGATCGAGCTACAAGTTCATGACGCCGGAGAACATGGCCTTCGCGGACTTCCTCACGGTGTGCGGGTACCGCAACCTGTTCCACATCCTCATCATGCCGTCGAAGCGGTGGATCTCCCCCATCATCAAGGAGCACCGGGCCTGGTACAATTGGCACGTCGTGCGCCGCTTCCGCGACCACGCGGTGGCGAAGTGCTACCAGCTGCGCGACGACGACGTCGTCTTCGACAAGCCGCGGCTGCTGTTCACGTTCACGTACCCGCGCCCCGAGGGGCCGAAGTGGAAGCGCATCCTCGAGCTCAAGGACGAGTTCGCGCAGAACATCGGCCGCGGCACCGCGGATGTCGCGGAACTCTTCAAGGCGGAGCGGGCCCGCATGGCCCGCCAGCTGCGCGTCCTCTTCGGACGGTCTCGTGCCACTTGACGGCGTCGCGCGCCTGGTCCTCGTGCTGGGCGCCCTGGTCGTCGTCCTGGTCGTGAACGTCCTGCAGTTCGCAGGCAAGGGCCAGCTCGGCATCACCCTGGCCGGTTGCGGCGTCGCGTGGATCTTGGCGAAGCTCGCCGCGTGGAGCCCGTAGCGTTGGCGCCGCGTTGGCTGCAGCGGTGCAAGGCGTCGTCGCCGGCGCCGTGCCTGCGCTGGACCGGGCACGGCGGCCGCTGCTGGTCGGCGGAGGCCGGCCTGGTCGTCGTCGTGGGCCTGGTCGTCGTGGTCGCCCTGGTCTTGGCGGGCACGGTGCTGCGCGCCGACGTCGTCCTGGTCATGGGCAGCCCCGGGTCGCGCCTGGTCATGCTGCTGGCCGGCGTCGAGCTCTGCGTCCTGGCTTACGGCCCGGTGTACCGGCGCGCGTGGCGCCAGCTCGTCAGGCGATCTCCTCGGCCCTAGGCGGCGACCGGCGCCGGCTGCACGATGGCGAGCTCGACGGCCGCGGCCGCGAGCATCGTGACCTTGGTCTTGTTGCCGCGGCCGCCACCCACCTCGACTTCCCAGAGCCGGTGAGCTCGTCCAAGGCGGGTGTACTGCCGCAGGGTCTGGTGGTGCAGGACATCGAAGCCCACGATGAGGGCGTCCTCCCAGGCGTCGCCTTCGAAGACGTGGCCGGGTTGGATGCCGACCTCGAGGAGCGCTTCATGGAAGGCCCGGACGGCCAGGCTGGGTGGCAGCTCTGCTTTGCGGGCCATCTCATACGGTACATCCTAGTGTGTGTGTATCACCCTTTTCCTTATCGTCTGCTCGCTGTTGGACAAGGCATGCGCCCATCGACGCATGCCCTCTTGCAAGCCCACAGCCGCGCGCGTCGCATGGCTGCTTCCCGCCCGCCCCGCCCCTCCCGCTCCTTCGAGGATGACACGGAGGCGGCCGCCGGTCTGAACGCCACGGCCTTGGCCGGCATCGTGCTGTTCGTCGTCGGCGGCTTCCTCGCAGCCCAGTTGGCCATGAGTGCGCTGGCTGCTGTTCTGCCCGGCTACCTCGCGGACCTGGGCACGATCTTCAGCGCCATCGCGGCCATCAACACCACGACGTGGCCGCCGATCGTCGCAACGATGTTCGGCTTCCTGCCCATCGTGCTCGGCGTCATCGCCATCGCCGCTCTCTTCGGCGCCGGTGCCTTGCTGGCCGTCGGCTTCACGCGCGGCCGCGGCACGACGCCCTAGGAACACGGACTCGGCTCCTCTTCCCCTTCCTCCATTCGCCTGGGTGGCGTCCCCGGCGGAGCAAGCCCAGGGCGCCACCCGGGCACTTGCTTCGACGGGCGACCGCAGGGACTGGATTGCAAATCTGCAATCCGGCGGGTTCGAATCCCGACCCGGGCACTATGGGCTCCAGCTCCATGCCCGGCCTCATGACGCCCACCCGCGCCCTGAACATCGCCTGCCTCGCCGTACTCCTCGGCGCATCACTTCTCGTTGCGACGCCTACCGCTCAAGCGGATCCGTACGCGAACATCGTCGAGGGCTGGGAAACGTACACGACGGGCACCGTTCCCGATAACTCTCACCTTGGCTACACGGCTTCCGCGCCCGGCTCACCGCTCGTTTCGGTCGCGGACGCCCACACGGGCACCAAATCGTTGTTCATGGGCCCCGCCGACGGCTTGGCGATGACTTACGACCCCGCCCAAGAACTCTGCACCACGCACACCCCCGTATCCTTCTGGATGAAGATGAGCGGCCTCCCGTCCGCCGGTGGATGGTACAGCTTCGCCGCCAACAAAGCCAGCAGCCCCGTCTACCCGTGGTTCGGCCGCATCAACAACGCCGGCGTCCTCCGCGTCGGAAGCCAAGAGGGATTCACCACGAACGTCGCCACCCTCTCCACCGGCGTCTGGATTGACATCACGTGGGTCATGTCAACGTGCGCCGCCGGCGGCTGCACGACGAGCGTTTCGAGCGTCGTCGCCGCCTTCTCAACTACCGTCGCACCGGGCGGAACGTGCGACACTAGCTACGTGAAAATCACGTTCGACAACAGCGGAACCGGAACCGGGTGGTTCCTCGACGACATCAACGCCTACTTCGAACCCGCCACGCCGCCAACCAGTGAAGTCGCCGTGAACGACCTACGCGGTTTCGACGTCAGCGACGACGGCGCGGCCGCCATCGCTCGCCTGGACGACGGCGATAAGGTGCAAGTGTTCGGCGGCCAAACGCTTGCCGCCGGCGCCAGCAACGTCGACGCGGATTGCACCGGCACCGTGGACGGCGTGACCGCGTACACCAGCCCGACGGACATCTATCTTAGCTACTTCACTTGCAACGCGGACGGCGAAGCCGACAGCCTACGCATCCGAAGCGGCACCCTCGGCGACCCGACCATTCCCCCGGCCTGCGACTTCGCCGACGCCGACATCAACAATTTTTTGACCGTCGACATTCCCAACGACCTCCGCGAAATTGCAAGTCTATCGAGCTTCCCCATTGACTTCAGCGGTTGCAACGACAACAACAACGCCGTTAACAACGTCGTCGTCTCCTGGTCGTACAGCAGCCTGACGACCGGACGCATCGGCGTGTTTGCCGTAAACATCATCAACAACGGCCAGGACGGCGATGGCAACGCCGAACTGACGTTCAACGCCGCCGGCGCCCAGGACATCGCCCAGTTCTGTTCATGGACCGACACAGGTGGCGTGGACCACTTGGGCGCGGTCAGCCTTGAAGCCGGCACTAAGTTTTACCTTCCAACTGTCGCGGAGGGGAGCTCCATTGAAAGCGACCCGGTGGTCGGCCTGACGCTTCAATCGAGCCTGGGCGGCACCTACGCTCTCTCCAAGGCTCTAAGTTGCGCGCAAAATCGCGGCATCATCATCAACGCCGCCGAGACAAGCGTCAGCGTCATTTGCACGGTCGCCACGAAATGCCCCGCCGGCGTCGCCCTGGGCGGCGACCTATGGACGCCAGTCGACCCCGTCGGCTTCCTAAATTCCCGTTCGGCGACCATCAGCGGCGACGGACTGTGGGCCGCGTACCTTGACGACAACGGCTACCACATCCTAAACGCCACGAACGGCAACGAAACCGACGTCCTCATCGCAACCGTCCAGGGCGGCGAAGTCTTCGTCGATATGCGCATGGATCGGAGCGGCAGCAGCCTCTGGGTCGCCTACACGGACCACATCTACCGCTACGATATCAGCGACGCCACTTGCGGAGGCAACTGCACGAACATCGAGTTTCGAGGCTCCCCTGGAGACATCGACGGCGACGGCATCCCGAACGAGCTAGACCCCGACATGGACAACGATGGCCTCCATAACGACGTCGACCCGGACATCGATGACGATGGCGTCGCCAACGAACTCGACGCCTCCCCGCGCGGCGGCGGCATCGGGGCGGCTCCGGCCGCGGGGTCCGGGGCCGCCGCGGGCTTGGGTGTCCCCCCGTACCTGCAGACGGGCGTCGATGGCGTCGTGGCCGCCACGGGGTTGCCGGTCATGTTTGCGGCGATGATCTTCGGCCTCTTCGGCCTCGTGTTCACGGTGGCCGTCTTCGCGGTGCCGACGTTCTTCGCCGTCGCGAAGGCGGCACCTCGCCACGCGGGCCTCATCACAGTCATCGTCGGCACGCTGGCCGGCTCGATTGGCATGGTGGTGTACTACGCCTTCGGGCTGCTGCCGGGCTTCGTGGTGAGCATCTACGTGATTCTGCTCATCGTCATCGGCGTCATTGGATCCCTCGTCTTGATGCGGAGCTGACTGCATGGTCAACGCCAGTGTTCCCTTCTTCGCGCTCCTGGTCATCCTGGTGGGCATGTTGGCGTGGTATGCCAGCTTCTACGGCGACGACGTCGTGGAGGACAAGTTCGCCGGCATCGAGGAGCCGACGGGGTTCCTGAGCTTCCTGGAATTCATTTCGGACACCGCGGTGGCCGTGGCGCAGACGGCCTGGGCCTTGATGTCGTTCGCCGGCAGCGATCTGCCGCCGGCTCTGCTGTTCCCGTTGCGCATCATCTTCGGCTTCGTCTTCGCGCTCGTCATCGTCGCGGCGCTGGCGGCGTTCCTGTGATCGACTTCAAATCTGCAATCGCTCCCGCCTGCCTCTTCCTCCTCATCCTGGCCAGCTCGTCCAGCGCGGAGCCCGGCGGCCTCGAGGGCGGCCCCGTGCCGCAGGGCGAACCGGAGATCCTCGCCAACGAAACCATGGCTCCCCCCGCATCTTGGGATGACGTGGTGCCGTGGGGTGGCCTCGCGCCGCCGTGGTTCGAGGACCCCGAATCCGTTGATTGCGGCGGCCGTGCCGCTTGCCTGGGCTTCATGGCTGAGGTGCTTGCCTAATGCGGCCCTTGTTTGCCTTCCTTGGGGCGTTCCTGGCGTTCCTGGCCGTGTTGGCGGTGCTGCCGGGCGTTGAGGCGTCCACGGTTTGCCACGCAACCGGGGACTGGTGCCAAGGCTATTCGCAAGTGTCTACAACTACGGGTGGGGTAGGAAGCGCTCGATGCTTTGCGTTTCGGACGACCAATACGGCACCGACTTGCAACGCTACCACGGGATTGAATGGCGTCGTCGTCAACGAATCGACTTGGGAAATGGCAGCCG
>JBAZXE010000015.1:34398-38252 GCA_041659985.1 Thermoplasmatota archaeon
TTACTTTGACACGACCGCAGGCACTGTTCCGCCGGCAGCTCCAAATCTCGTGTCTTTGGGCGCTGATTTCGATAACCGAGTGGCCGGGAGCATCAAGGTTTGGTTAAACGCCGGAACCGAGCCAATCAACGGCAGCAGCTTCGTTCTCTGCGCCACCCACAACGGCGATGCGGGAGGAACCCCCGTTGCAGGGACGTTCAACGTCCTCATGCGAGTAGCCAAAACAGATGGCCCGGGCGGAGTTGGAAACTACAACATCTACTCCTATCAAGCGCCTGGAACTGGAACAATCATCTCCAGGGATAGTGGGGCTGCGCGCGGACAAATGCTCGTACCCTCCGTGGCTCGCAGCGCCTACCCGAGCGGTTCCACGTTCGCTTACGGAGTCGCCGGGGATGAATCGGCGACGGTGACCTCGACCTTTACGCAACCGAACGGAGACGCCGGTGTGGAGACCATGCGGGACTTCATCCTGGACTCGGCGGGCCTCACGATTGGCGAGGCAGGGGCCACGGTGGATGTTGATGCCACTACGACGCTGGTGCAGTCCTTCGTTGTTGATTCTACGTTCCCCTTCGCCAACAACCCCTGGGTGCAGGGACTAAACATCGTCGGCAACAGCCTCCTTACCGGCCTGAAATGGACCGTCTTCGCCGCCAGCGGCCATGGAGCCACCGTCGTTCGGGACAGCGACACGCAGGTGCACGACTCCACGACGTTCAACATCGACAGCCGCGTCGTGCTCGACAAGCTCGGAGTCAATTCCTACGCTGGGGCGGACAACTTGGCTCGCCTCCGCGTCGGTTCATCGGGTGGGACGCTGGCGACGGTGTTCAACAAGGGCGAGACCGCGTACTGGGAGACGTACCTCCTCAACGCCAGGTCGCAACAGTTGACGCGCAGCATGACGTTCACCGTCCAGGACTCGGCTCCGACGACGTGCAACAGCCTCGGCTCGATTACGCCGACGGCGGCGAAGTATAGTGGCACCTTCACGACCTCGACGGGCGCCACGTGCCTGACGGCCAACGACGCCAACGGCCTCCCCCGCACCTTCCTCGTCACGAACACCGATCAATCACAGCGCAGCGCGGCCCCCTACAGCGTCAGTTCGCTGTACTACGTCGACTACCACCCGCAGAAGACCGCCGTCCTGGTCATGGACGACTGGCCGACCCAGAACGCCGCCGAGACAACGACCTTCGTGATCAGCGCCGACACGATGAACATCTGGTGCCACGTCCGTGGCGTCCGCCTCGACGTCAACATCGACACGGGTGCCAACGACGTCACCGTGTACGAGACGGAGACGGACGACGTCACAGTCATCGACACCCTGTCCATCGGGACGGGCGCCAACGGCTGGACGACGACGGCCGACATCGTGAATCCCGTGCCGCCGGCGCGCACCATCCACGGGCACTGCTCGGTTTCCTTCAATGGCAACTCGGGGTCCGCGACGCAGAGCGTCGGCTGGGCGTCGGCATTCACGGGGAACCTGAACTGCCGCGTCAGCATCGTCCCGCTTCCAGTCGTCGGCGAGCCGACGCGCATCTTCGTCGAAGTCAGCCAGGACGGCGAGGACCATACGCCGGACGAGACACCGCACCTCAGCGTCGCTTACGCCGACAATTCGTCGTGGCCGCCCCTCTGGACGAACATCCTGGCGCACACGGAGACGTTCAACGCCGTGGACAACTCATCGAGCGTAGGCGGCAGCCTGTACTTCCTCGACTGGACGCCCACCGTCGACGGCCTCGTCAACCTCGAAACGCATTGCGCCCTCAACGGGGCCTCCCTCTACCAAGACAAGATGGTCGCCGTCAAGGCGATGGGATTACTGGAGCTACACGCCATGAACAACTTCTACGGACTCGGATTTGACGGCTTCCTCTACCTCCTCGTGCTCTGCGGCATCTTCTACGTGGCCTTCCGGCGCGGCCTCGACGTGCACCCCGCCTGGGCCGGCGTCCTGCTGCTTGCGATGCTGGGCATCATCACGCTCATCCTCGGAGAATTCTGGGCGCCTGCAGCCCGGGTGCCGCCACAGTGGGCCCTGCTGGGCATCGCGTTGTGGTGCCTCTTGATGTACGGCATCGCCGGCTTCGGCTTCACCACCGGCGCCTGGCAGCAACGCAAGAACGCCAAGAAGGAGGGCGAGTCATGAACGTCACCGAAGCGTTCCTCATGGTCAGCATCCTGCTGAACAGCGTCTTCATCCTCGGATTGCCCATCGTCCTCTTCGCGCGCTTCCTCCTGCGCCGCACGCGGTGGCGCATCATCGGCCAGGGCGCCAACGGCGTGGACTTCCGCGAAGGCCGCCCGAAGAACGGATTCTTCCTGTGGGCGGCCGGCGGCGGCAAGAATGCCCTCGTGACGATTGACGGCGCCTTGACGGGCACGTCGACGGACGGCCGGCCCGTGCTGTGGGTCGACACCGACAGCGCCACGCAGATCGCCCCGCAGCGCCTGGTCGACCTGGGCGCCGTGCCGGACAAGTACAAGGCGGCCACGATCGAGCTGGCCGTGTTGCCCAGCTTCAAGGGTCAAGCCGTCAACGACGGCGAGCAAACGGTGCTGAAGGGCGCGGACGGCAAGACGGAGAAGAAGCTCTCGTACCTGGTCTGGCAGCGCATCAGCGGCTGGCGGCTCTTCAAGACGTACCGCGACATCCGCGTGGCGCAGCTCAACGACCCCGAGACCGGCATGTGGGGCGTCATCGAGCGCATGGGCCCCCTGCTGGGCTTCATCGCCGTGATCCTGCTCATCGTCATCATCGTCATGCTCGGGAGGCTCGGCTAACGTGGCGGTGCTCAGCAACGATGGCGACTTCGACCCGCGCAACCACAAGAGCTTCCTCATCGCGGGCTACGAGATGGAGTCCTTGGCCGACATCCCGGAATCCAAGGTGCACATCTACGTCGGCCTCATGGGCGAGTACCAGGACCTCGAGCTCGAGGAGCTGGGCAATCACTGCAAGCGCTGGCTCGCCGCGTGCACCGGCGTCGACGGCGCCCGCGCGCGCCTGGCCGCCGATGTCGCCAAGCGCGACGAGGCGCTGCGCATGGTCGAGGCCGAGAACCGCGCCAACAACGCCCAAGCGGCCGCGGACAACGGGCCGGCGATGTAGAATGGGAAAACGTGGCGGTCTGCGGGCGGAGCTGGGTGGCGAGGCGATCTACGCCTGGCTGGTGGGCGAGCACTTGCGCGACATCAAGGAAGCCAGCCGCAACGCCAACGACGGCGGCCGCGCCTACCACGCCGCCGTCAACGAGTTCCTCGCCATGGTGGCAGGCGACATCGGCTACTACGACGGGTCCTGGGAGCTGTGGCAGAAGAAGACGCTGCGCGATGACCTGGGCCAGCCGCTGCGACCCGATTCCCGGCTGAGCAAGACGCATCGACGCATCGAGGTCGCGCACGCCGTCAACCTGCTGCGCGTCAAGGGCGTCCTGGGCTACAAGCGCACCGACTTCAGCGACGACCAGGGCGCCCTCAAATCCATCCTTGCGGCGCGCCAGGCGCCACCCGTTGCCAACGGCGTCGACGCCGTCAAATCCCTCCTCTTGGAACGCCAGGCTCTAGCGTTTGTCGACGAGGACGACGCCGGCGACGAGGACGAGGACGACGACGAGGAAAACTGAAACGCATGGCCAAGCGCCGTCCGGCTTCACCCACCCCCCGCCGCCGGGTTCTAGGAGGCCGTCGGGCCCTTCGGAAGGGCATGGTGGTCGTCCGGTTCGACTGGGAGCAGTTCCGCGTCTGGGCGCTGGCGGAGTACGGCATGGCCGACCGGACGGTGTACTACTGCAGCAGTCGCATCCGCGCCATGGTCCGCCTCGGCTTGGACCTGG
>JBAZXE010000016.1:0-37729 GCA_041659985.1 Thermoplasmatota archaeon
GGATGAACACCACGTTGTCGGTGAGCGCCTCGAAGTCGAAGAAGAGCAGGAAGAGGATGGCGAGGATGGCTTGCCCCCAGATGGCGCGACCGGGGACGTGGTGGCGGTTGACCTGCGCGAACGTGCGCGGGAAGAGGCGGTCCTTGGCCATGGCGTAGTAGATGCGGGGGCCCGAGATGGTGATGCCGTTGAGGCTCCCCAGCACCGAAAGCAAAATCAGCGTGGCCACGAACCGTTCCCCCGATTGCCCGAACAGCACGCGTGCGGTGTCGGAGGCGACGGTGCGTTGGCTGTGCGCGAAGCCGTCGAAGCCCAGCACATTGAGGTAGCCGAGGCTCAGGAGCGTGTAGAGGCCGGCCACGGCCACGACGCCGAGGAACAAGGCCTTGGGGAGCGTCCGTCCCGGGTCGCGGATCTCGCCGCCGACGCGCACGACATTTGACCACCCGTCGTAGGAGAACAGGACGGCCACCATGGCGAGCCCGAAGAAGCCGGCGAAACTGAATCCGTCCGAGACCACGGCTGCCGACCCGGACCCGGCGCAGGCGGCAACGCCCTCGGGCACCCGTTCCGGCCCCAGGTAGAGCAGCGCCGCAGCGGCCAGAAGCACCATGAGGGCACCTTTGCCGACGGTGAGGCCTTTCTGGACATTGCCGCCCAGCTTGAGGCCGTAGTAGTTGAGGATGGAGAACAGCAGGATGAGCGCCGAGGCGAACACCTGAGCCGTCGTGACGTGGAGGAATCCCGCATCGAGCAGCACCGCCGGAGCGCAGCCGCCGGACACCAATGAGAAGAGTTGATTGGCGAACACGATGGCGAGGGCAGCCGCCGACCCGGCCAGGTTGATGGTGAAGGCAACCCAGCCGGAGAGGAACGCCAGCATGGAGCCGAGGCCCTCGCGCAGGAACACATACTCGCCGCCGGCGCGGGGGAACAGGACGCCAAGTTCGGCGTACGTCAAGGCGCCCGCCAACGTGAGAGCGCCGCCGAGGACCCACGCCGCGACAATGAGCCACGGGTCGCCGGCGCCGGCCGCCACGCGGTTGACGCCAAGGAAGATGCCGGAGCCGATGACGATGCCGACGACCATCGAGATGGCGCCAAACAGCCCCAGTTCGCGGCGCAGGCCGGAATCGGCGGCGGCAGGCTGCATCGGCTGCGACGAGCCGTTCGCCGAGGTGTCGGGGACCGCGACCTTGGCCATCGTCCGTTCGCGATGGCGGCGCGAGCCATTTGACGCCTTCGGGTCGGCGACGAGTCTGCGCCGGTCGGCAAAGCTATGCAGCCGCCGCCAAGTCGGCGGCCGTGGCCGCGCCGAACCGTCAGGTGCTCCTGGTGGCGGGCCTCTTCGCGGTCGCCGGCACGATGGCGACCGTCGTCGTCGCTTCGAGCGCCAGCATCGGCGCGGCGCTTTCCGGCGGCGACCGCCTGGCCACCGTGCCCATCGCCCTCGGCCTGACCGGCGGCGTGCTGGGCACCTTCCCCGCATCGAAGGCGATGGCGCGCTGGGGCCGCCGCCACGGCTTCCAGCTCTTCACGAGTCTTGGACTGGCGGGCGGCCTGTTGTGCGCCTACGCCGTCGGCCGCGGCAGTTTCCCGCTCTTTTGTGCCGGCTCGATGCTTGTCGGCGCGATGGGCGGCGCGGCGCAGTACTACCGCTTCACGGCCGGCGAGGTCGCCGACCCGGCCGGGCGGGAGCGCGCCCTAGGGTTCGTCCTGGCAGGCGGCGTGGTCGGCGGACTGGCGGGGCCGCAGGCCGCCACCTGGGCGGCCGACTTCCTCGCCCCGCAATACGTGGGAACATTCCTCGTCGTGGCCCTTCTCGCCGTCCTGCAGCTCTGCCTGCTGCCGTTCCTGCGCTCGCCGCCGGTGCACGTGCCGGAGGGGGGCCATGCCCGGCTTGCCGTGGACCGGCCTTTCGTCGCTGCCGTCGTCGCCGGCGTCCTGGCGTACGGGCTCATGGTGCTCACGATGTACGCGGCGCCGCTGTCGCTGCACGCGCACGGGCACGGCTTTTCGACGGCGGCACACGTTCTCCAGGCGCACGTCGTGGCGATGTTCCTGCCGTCGTTCGTCACCGGCTCGCTCGTGCAGCGGTTCGGGCCCGGCCGAGCCATGGCTGGCGGCCTGGCGCTCTTCGGCGGCTGCATCGCGGTCAACCTGGCCGGCTCCGCCGTGGCCAACTACTACGTCTCCCTCGCGCTGCTCGGCTTCGGCTGGAACCTCCTGTTCGTGGCCGCCACGGCCCTGCTTGCACGCTCGCACCCGGGGGCCGACAAGGCGTCCGCCCAGGGCAGTAATGAGTTGCTCGTCGGCGCGGCCTCGGCGGGGGCGGCGTTCCTGGCGGGCCCGGCGCACGCGGCGCTCGGCTGGACCAACCTCAACCTCGCCGTGGCGGCGCTGGCCTGCATGGGCGCCTTGGCGTTGCTCTTCCTCATGGGGCGAACCCGAAGCCCGTCCCCGCGAGCTGCCCCGGCCTGACCAGCGGACCATGGGCCGTCCAACACTTTTCGCGGGCGAAACGGCTTATCAACCCCTAGCCGTGCCCGCCACCGAGGACAGGTATGTCGAAGGAACAGATGGAAATCCGCGAGTTGCGCGAAGGGCGCTTCATGCTCATCGACGACGAACCGTGCAAGATTGACTCCATCGAGAAGTCGAAGCCCGGCAAGCACGGCGCCTCCAAGGCCCGCATCGAGGCCCGCTCCATCTTCACCAACGCCAAGAAGACCTACCTCGGCAGCGTCACGGACAAGGTCTGGGTCCCCCAGGTCGACCGCCGCGCCGCCCAACTTTTGAGCTTCCACGGCGGCGTCGCCCAGCTCATGGACCGCGACACCTTCGAGACGTTCGAGCTCAACGTCCCCGAGGAGTTCGCCGAGGGCCTGGTGGCCGGCGGCGACTGCTCCTACATCATCGCCATGGACCGGCGCATGATCACAAAGATGTGAATCGGGGACGAGCGAAGCGAGTCCTCCCGGGCACATCTCATGGCATCCGGTTGCGCGCAGCGCGACCGGATGCAGATGACTGGCGCCAAGATGTCCTGAAAGCCTGAGTGCAGGTTTCACCGCCTAGCGGAACGCGTCGGCCGGTAGGGAGAGCTGCACCGACCCGAAGCGAGCCGAAGGTCCGCCTCTCCCTCACTCGATCAGCTTTGCAACCGCCGCGCTTGCCAAGGCGCGCGCGACGAACGCCGCGGGAAGTGCCACCACGAAGGCGATCAGGAACTGCCTTGGCCATACCTGCAGGAAACCGTCCGCGAAGGCACCATTGACGAAGCCCAGGACGAGGGACATGACGACGACCATGATGGAGACCATGATGACGAGGAAGACCGTTGGCCCGTGCTTCTTCGCAATCTTCATGGCACTCACTCGGCCAGGACCATCAAACTGGTAAGCTTCGCGTCGATGAGCGCCAGGAGCTCGGGCAGCAAGGCGTCGGCCTGCTCCTGCGTCCACTTGTGGTCGTCGATCTCCTCGGAGGCCGGGTTGACCAGGTCGCCCATCTCGCCGTTGTCCTCTTCCTCGAACGACGTCAGCGTCAACTTCGTCGGCTTGAGCCAGTGCGGCACCATGGCAGGAAGGTCGTACGTCGTGCCCGCGCCCTGCAGCCTCGTGTGCTTGGTGAGGCGGTAGGGTTGCCCGAGGTGGAAGCGGTCACCGTCTGGGTCGGGCTTGGCCTCGTAGATGGAGTGCTCGAACCCGCCGAGAAGGAGCGTGCCGCGGATGGCGCCGCCATGGTAGTGGATGGTGCCACGAAACTGGTCGCTGAAGGAGCACCAGTCCGGGTGGTACACGTGCATGCTGCGGCACTTCTTGTCGTCGCCCTTGCGCGGAAGGCCCCACTTCAGCATGTCCCCGTACTCTTCCATGTCGGCCATGCCGCGGTCGAGCAGGACGGCCTTGGCTTCCAAGAGGAGTTCGGCCAAGCGAGCGGGGGCGGTCTGGTGTTCCCGCAATGGATGGAATGCCAGGGCCCGCTCCATGGGCGTTTTCCAGGCGGGGGTAGTCCATAATCCTGCCTGTGGCCGGGAGTCGCCGCCCCCCACGTTTATCGGTCCCCGTCGGTTCGGCGCGTGGAGCATCTGCCATGACGTACGTCGACGGTTTCCTTCTTCCCGTTCCCACGGCCAAGTTGGCCCAGTACCGCAAGTTCGCCAGGCTCGGCGCCAAAATCTGGATGGAGCACGGCGCCCTCGACTACAAGGAGTGCGTTGCCGACGACCTCAACCTCCTGGTGCCCCGCGAGGATGGCAAGGGCCTCCAGAAGGTGCCCTCGATCATGCCCGGGATGGTGAAGGCCAAGCGCGGCGAAACCGTGGTGTTCTCCTACATCGTGTTCCGCTCCCGGGCGCACCGGGACCGTGTCAACAAGAAGGTCATTTCCGACCCGCGCATGGGCGGCCTAGACCCGTCCGACATGCCCGTCGACATGACGCGCATGGGCTACGGCGGGTTCAAGGCATTCGTCGAAGGGTAGCAGGACCGGCCCATTCTGACTCCCGGTTGAACCTCGTTCCGCCGCCGGCCTCCTCGGTGTAGGCGCATGAACGGCCCCTGGGTCAAACTCTCGGCCCCCAAGCCTGATATCCGAGACAACAGTGGGCCAACCGATGGTCAAACTGAACCCCTTCCCCGAGGAAGGCGAGCTCGTCGTCGGCACGGTGCGCGAGGTGCAGAACTTCGGCGCCTTCGTGACGCTCGAGGAGTACCCGGGCAAGGAAGGGTTCGTGCACATCCGCGAGGTCGCCCCCGGCTGGGTCAAGCGCATCCGCGACTACGTACGCGAGAAGCAGCGCGTCGTGTGCAAGGTGCAGGGCGTCGACGCCAAGAAGGGCCACGTCGACCTCTCCATCAAGGCGACCAACGACCACCAGAAGCGGGAGACCATCCAGGCCTGGAAGAACGAGCAGAAGGCCGACAAGTTCCTACAGATCCTCGCGGAGCGCGAGGGCACCACCGTCGACCAGATCATGACGGCCTACGGCCGCCGGCTCGTGGAAGTCTTCGGCACGGTCTACCAGGCCTTCCAGGAAGCGGCCGAGTACGGCGAGGACGCCTTCAAGCAGGAGGGCCTCAGCGGCCCTTGGGTCCCCGGCTTCGTCGCCTTCGCCAAGGAAAACATCCAGGCCTCGTTCGTCGACATCGCCGGCTACGTCGACATCCAGTCCCCCGCCCCCGACGGCGTCAAGCACGTCACCAAGGCCCTGAAGGCCGCCGAGAAGTCCGAGTTCGACGACGTCACCATCGAGGTCGCGTACATGGGCGCCCCGCACTACCGCATCACGGTCAAGGCGCCCGACTTCAAGATCGCCGAGGACCAGATGAAACTCGCCGCCGACCGCGCCATCGCCGTCATCCACAAGGCGGGCGGCTCCGGCGGATTCCACCGCGAACTCGAAGCGGCCAAGACTGCCTGAGGCCCAAGCATGGCGCACGTTCTCCTGAAGCGCTGCCTGAAGTGCAAGGAGTACACGCTGCAGGACACCTGCCCGCATTGTGGCGGCGCGGCCAAGCCGAACCGCCCAGCGAAGTTCAGCCCCGAGGACCAGTACGGCGCGTACCGCCGCAAACTCAAGCGCCTCGACCAGGCTGAGACCAAGGCCGACGACGACGCGAAGGCCGCCGAAGCCGCAAGCAAGGACACCTGGGGCAAGAAGGCGCAGTAATGGCCGCGAAGCGGGCATCCAACCCTTCTGCCCGGTCACCTGATCGATCAACCGCCGGCCAGGTCATCCGGTTCACCGAGCACGCCAAACCCAAGGTCGCCAACCCCATCTTCGTCGAGGGCCTGCCCGGCATTGGCCACGTCGGCAAGCTCGCGGCGCAGCACATCGTCGAGTCGGGCAAGGCGACGCTTTGGGCCACCCTGCACTCCCCGGATTTCCCGCCGCAGGTCACCGTCGGCGAGGACGGCGTCGCTCGCCTCCTTACCGTGAAGCTGTGGACGCTCCCGGCGAAGGGCAAGTCTCCCGCGCTGGTCGTCATGACGGGCGACGCGCAACCCCAATCCGGCCCCGGCCAATGGGCGCTCGTCGAATCGACTCTCGACCGGTTGGCCCCGCTCGGCTGCCGCGAACTCTACACCCTCGGAGGCTACGGCACCGGCGCCCGCGTCGAGAAACCGGAGGTCCTGTGCGCTGTCACGGACAAGGCCAAGGCCACGGCGCTACGAAAGGCTGGCCTCAAGCTGTCGGGCGACGAGAGCCCGGGCGGCGGCATCATCGGCGCCAGCGGACTCTTCCTCGGCCTTGCGGCACAGCGCGGATGGACGGGCGCCTGCCTGATGGGTGAGACCAACGGCTACCTTGTCGACCCGAAGGCGGCGCGCGCGGTCCTGGCCTCGCTAGGTAAGGTCCTTGGGCGCGCCTTCGACCTGAGCCACCTCGAGGACACGGCGGGCGAACTGGACCGCATCACGGCGCAACTGCACGCCGCAATGGGGGCCGCGCAGGGCAGCCGCGAGTCCACCGACCACTACATCGGTTGAGCCCGGGGGAACGAAGACTCGCCCAAGCGGCCCCCGGGTCCGACGGACCGTTGCCCAATCCGAACCTTCGCGTAAGGCTTTGATGCTTGATGGGGTTGCTCCTGCATGAAAGAGTTGTCCGAGCCGACCTGCAAGACCTTCCTCGGTGAGCACCGGTTTGGCATCATGGCGCTGGCCAAGGGCGGGGATGCCTACGCCGTGCCGCTGTTCTTCGCCTACGACGGCAAAGCCCTCTACTTCCACTCCCACCCTGGCGAGAAGGACGCGTTCCTGATGGAAACCCATGAGGGCTGTTTCGTGGTTGTGGACCTGCATGGCGAGGACGATTGGACCAGCGTCCAGGCGACCGGGCGGGTGGAGAAGATCACGCTCTCCGACGATGCCGTGCGGGCCCTGAACGCCATGGCGGAGAACCCGTTCCCGCCCGAGTTCGGCGTCGACGCCAAGGGCAACCCGAAGCGGAGCTCCGACCGGATGTACCTGTGGATGATGACCCCGCGGAAACTCACGGGACGCTCCAGCCGGTCGCTCATCCGCGTGAAGGACGCTGGCGAAGGCTGACCAATTCTCCGGACCGGGTTAATGCCCGTCGGCGGATTCGCCGCTGGAGGCCTCATACACGCCCGCCTCGGCTTCGCCGGTGACATGCAGGATGCCCGCCGCGCCCTTGTGCACGCGGTACAGGCTATGGTCGACGAGCAAGTAGTCGCCAGGGACTTCGAGACGGAAGTCGACGATCGTTGCGCCTCCGGCCGGGACCAGCGTGGTCTGCAACGCCTCGGCAGGAGCGGTGCTGACGTCGCCCTGTTGGTAGGCGCGATCGAAGATCTCGCCGATGACGTGGAAGCTTGAGACCAGATTGGGGCCGCCGACACCGAAGTAGATGCGCACCGTTTCGCCGACCTCGGCGCGCAGCTGGCGGTCCGCGTCGCGCAGTGACCCCACGCGGCCATTGAACACGACGAATGTTGGGTTCTCGTCGTCGGCCTTCGTCTCGGAGTGCTCGTGGTGGCCCTTCTGGGAACCGGCGAAATCCGTGTAGAAGTCGCCCTGGACCACGTAGAACTCGCGGTCCACTGGAGGGAGACCTCCTTCGGGTTCGACCAGGATGAGCCCGTACATTCCGTGCGCGACGTGAAGCGGGGGGTCCTGGTAGGCACAGTGGTAGACGAAGAGGCCTGGCTTGAGGGCCTTGAACGTCAACTGCTTGGATTCGCCCGGCAACGCACTCAGCGCAGCGGCCCCTCCCCCCGGACCCGTCACTGCGTGGAAGTCGATGTTGTGGCCCATGGTGCTGTCCGGCGCGTTGGTGAAGTTGACGTGAACGGTGTCGCCGACGCGCACCCGCAGCATCCTGCCGGGGACCTGACCGTCGAACGTCCAGTAGGGGTACGTGATGCCATCCGCCATGGTCGCCACGACTTCGCGGCTGGTGATGTTGACGAAAACGTCGCCGGGAGGGCCCAGCGCCGGCACGGCGCTTGCGTTGGCGCCGATCTCTTGCACTCCGAGAGGGAGCGCCGCGCCGGGTTTGGACTTGATTTGCTCTTCCGATGCGTCGACGCTGCCCTCGGTCACGGTGATGGTGCCCGTCATGCCGGTGTAGGACCCGTCCACCTGCTTGGCGGCGTGGGGCAGGCAGAAGTAAGGGTAGACCCCGGCCTTGGTGAACGTGTGCGTCCACGTCTCGCCCTGTTTGAGCCAACGGGCGACCTCGTCGCCGGAACCGGGCGTGCCCCACTGGTCTACGTTGACCGGAGTGACGGTGTGCCCGACGCTGTCGCCATTGGTCCAGCGCACCGCATCGCCCACTTGGATTGTCAAATCGACCGGCGTGAACTTGATGCTGCGCATCTCGACCTCGAACGTGCGGGGTCCACGCGTGGCCTGTTTCGCGGCCAATTCGGGGTGGTCATGCGTCCCGACGAGGACGAACGTCAGCGCCGCTGAGACTAGGACGGCGAGGATGGTTCCGAACACCGCGATGACCTTCGCCGACTCTTCCGCCATGGCGGGTCATCGGCCACCCCCCTTAGAACCTGGCTGGCCACCTCTTTACGGTCTTTCGGATCCGATGCGTCGGCGGCCCGACCCTCGTCCAATCCATGGCCCTCCGACGCCTGGGGCGGCGCCCGGCCACCCTTAAGTCCCGGAACGGATGGGCTTGCGATGCCGCAGTTGGAGCAGCCCGCCCCCCGCAGCCGGTTGGCCCGCTTCAACGAAATCGTCACCATCCTCCTGCGCAACGACGCCTGGGGCCTCGTCCGCAGCATGACCAGCCCCCCGCCGGAAGGGGGCGAGGAGGACAACGCGCCCGTCCAGTTGCGCCAGACGCTGGAGGAGCTCGGCCCGTCGTTCATCAAGATTGGCCAACTGCTTGCGACCAGGCCGGACTTGGTACCGGACCGCTATGTCACTGAGCTGAAGACGCTCTACGACAAGACGACGCCGAGCCCGTACGACGAGGTGCGGGCCGTCATCCGCCGCGAACTGGGCCGCGACATCGAGCAGGTGTTCGCCTCGTTTGAGCCCGACTCCATCGCCTCCGCCTCCATCGGCCAGGTCCACCGCGCCACCCTCAAGGACGGCACGAAGGTCGCCGTCAAGGTCCAGCACGTCGGCATCGAAGAAGCCATGGAGCTCGACTTCGAGATCCTGCGTGGCCTCGTGTCGTTCGTGGAAAAGACGTTCGCCGCCTCGCGCCTATGGCAACCGCGCGAGCACCTGGAGGAGCTCCGCCTCATGCTGGAGCGCGAGCTCGACTACACCGTCGAGATGCGCAACACCCAGCGCGTCGAGCAAAACTTCCGCCACCACCCCGAGGTCCACATCCCCCGGATGTACCCGGACCTATGCACGAAACGCCTCCTCGTGATGGAGTTCATCGAGGGCGTCAAGTTCACCCGCGTCGACGTGCCCGAGATGGCCGGAGTGGACAAGAAGAAGATCGCCGCCATCGTGACGCACGCCATGGCGCGGCAGATTTTCCTGCACCGCCTCTTCCACGCCGACCCGTCGCCGGGCAACATGATGATCCTGCCCCCGGACCGCGTTGCGTTCCTGGACTTCGGCGCCGTCGGGGCCGTCACCGAGCGGCGGGCGCGCAGCATCCTCAAGCTCATCACGTCCTTCTCCAAGGGCGACCTGGAAGGCTCCGCCGAAGCCATCATCGACCTGTGCGAGCAGCGCGGCGAGTTCGACCCCAAGGCGTTCCAGACCGACGTCGAGAAGCTCCTCGACTTCTTCGAACGCGAAGGCCTGTCGGTGGCCGACCCGCGCCTGATGGAGCTCATTCTCGGCGTCGCGAAGAAACACCGCATGCTCCTGCCGCCCGATTTCGTGCTCATCAGCCGGGCCCTGTTCCAGTTCGAGGGGTTCTGCCGCGAGCTCGACCCCGACTTCGACCTCGTCAAGGTCCTCGAGCCCTTCGTGGCGGAGCTCCTGTGGAAGAAAATCAGCAGCCCCAGCTCGCAGAAGGAACTCGTGGAGGAGACCGTTGGCGAACTCCTGCGCTTCGCCCGCAGCTTCCCGCACACCCTCAACACCCTCATCCGCAAGGTCGAGCGCAACGAGCTGAGCACCCGCGTCGAGGTCGCCGGACTTGAAGGCCTGAAGGCCAGCCAAGGCCGCGGCGTGCTCAAGATGAGCTTCACCGTCATGATGGCGGCCCTCGTCATCGGCCTCGGCATCGTGTACGCCTCCCCGGTGCCGGACGACCGCGCCGGCCAGTTCCTCTTCTCGGCGGCCGCCCTGGTCATCGTGTGGACCCTCGTCATGATCTTCTGGAGCGAGGCGTTCAAAGGCAACCGCGAGTGAGGATTCGACGGATTGAGCACCCGCTGGATTCGCCGGATTCGGTGACAGCCTCTCTGACCCTGCGCCCAAAGTGAATCCGGCGAATCTAAAGGGAATCCGGCGAATCCGACGGGCATGGGAAAGGGCCTAGCCATCGTCGGCATCCTCGGCGCCATCGCGGCGACACTGACCATCCTGAACGTCTTGCAGGCCTTGGCCTCGTTCCTTGTGCTTCCCGTCATCGTGGCCGGCTCCATCGTCCTCGTGGCGCAGCGCAGCGTGGCGGGCGCGGTCGCCGGTCTCCTTGTCCTTTCCTTGGCTGTCGTCACCGCCCTTGGACTCGCGGGCTCCGTCACCACGGAAAGCGGCACGACGGACTTCGGGTTCTCGGCCGAGGCGGGACGCGTGCTGGCCATCGCCGGCTGCCTCTCCATCCCCCTGGCCGCCATTGTGGTGCGGTGGCACCACATCGACCCGCAGAGCCTCGCCTACGTGGGCCTCTTCTGCGCCGCCGTCGCGTTCCTGCTGGCCATCATCCGGTCCGACCCGCTGGGCGACCAGGCGAACCCCGTCACCCTAGCCATTGCGGCCCTTCCTCTGGGAGCCATCGCTTCCATGGTGGGTCTTTGGCGCGGCGCCGATCTGGCCGAACCCCCGACGCCGGCCGTCCCCTGAAGGGCCTCCCCTCAGGCAAGCATTGCCCTTAAGGGGCGGGCGAGGGTCGCGCGGCCGATGAGCCTCCGGACCCTGGGTTGCGGACAGGTCAAGCCTGAGCACTACGGCACCGAGCAGACCTTCGGCGGCTGGGTCCACGCCCTGCGCGCCAAGGGAACCATGGCGTTCCTCGTGCTGCGCGACCGCACCGGCCAAGTGCAGTTCGTCGTCAAGAAGGAGGCCTCGCCCGAACTCTTCGACACCATCACGGCGCTGGCACAGGAATCCGTCGTCTCCATCACCGGCAAGGTCCAGGCCACGGAGAAGGCGAAGGCCGGCTTCGAGGTCGTTCCCACGTCCGCCAAAGTCCTCAACGTCGCCGCCTCGCCCCTGCCCTTCGCGGTGTGGGACGACAAGATCGAGACCGGCATCGACACCCGCCTTGACCACCGGTTCCTCGACCTGCGCGGCCCGCGCAGCAAAGCCATCTTCACCATTCGCGCCAAGGTCATCGAGGCCGGCTCCGCGCACCTGCGCGCCAACGGATTCACGGAGATCCACACGTCCAACATCCTGGGCGCCTCCAGCGAGGGCGGCACGGACACTTACAAGTTCGACTACTTCGGCCGCAAGGCGTTCCTGGCCCAGTCGCCGCAACTCTACAAGCAGATGATGATGGCCTCCGGCTTCGACCGCGTCTTCGAGGTCGGCTGGTACTTCCGCGCCGAGAAGCACAACACCGTTCGCCACCTGAACGAGAGCACCGCCTTCGACCTGGAGATGGCGTTCATCGAGTCGGAGGAGGATGTCATGCAGGCCATCGAGAACCTCTTGCACGCCATCTGGAAGGCCGTCGTCACGGAGTGCAAGGCCGAGCTGGAGATCCTGAAGGCCGATGTTCCGGTGCCGGCGCTGCCGTTCCGCCGCGTCGCCTACGAGGAAGCCCTCACCATCATCAACAGCCGCGACGACCGGATGCCGCAGCCGCTGAAGTTCGGCGACGACATTGGCACCGAGGCCGAGAAGGTCCTCGGCCGCGCCATGAAGGAGCAGGGCCACGACTTCTACTTCATCACGAAGTGGCCGCTGGCCCCCAAGCCGTTCTACGTCATGCCGGAAGACGGCACGATGGACTCGCGCCTGTGCCGCGGCTTCGACCTTGACTACCGCGGCGTCGAGCTCATCTCCGGCGGCCAGCGCATCCACGACCCCGTGCTGCTCGAGAAGGGCATCCAACGCTGGGGCCTCGACCCGAAGGACTTCACGGCCTACCTCGAGGCGTTCAAGTACGGCATGCCCCCGCACGGCGGCTGCGGCCTCGGCATCGAGCGCATCCTCATGCAAATGCTGGGCCTGCCGAACATCCGCGAGGCAATTCTCTTCCCGCGCGACGTGACGCGGCTGACGCCCTGACGACGCCCTCGAAACAGGAATTTCGGGAATTGCTGGAAAGCAGAACGGTTCCTACGATTCCCGTAATTCTTGTTTGGGCGTTAGGCCGCGACGAGGTTCAGAATGGACCCGCCGTGGTCTACCACGTACAGTTCGCCGGCCTCGTCTTCGCCGAAGCTGCTGATGTTGTGGGAGGTCTCCATGACTTTGGTGAGCGTGTAGTCGCCGCTATCGGCCTTCACGGTCCAGATGACGCCAGAGCAGTAGTCGCCCAGGATGTAGGCCCCTTGCAGGTTGGGGATGGCCGTCCCTCGGTAGACGTAGCCGCCCGTGACGGAGCAGTGGCCGCCGTCGTGGTCATACTCGGCGACGGGGGCGATGGCGCCGGGCGCCTCGCGGTCGGCGTCGTGCAGGTGCGCTCCCTCGAAGCGGCTCCAGCCGTAGTTCTCGCCGCCGCCGGACGATGCGGATTGTCGGTCGATCTCTTCGTACCGGTTTTGGCCAACGTCGCCAATCCACAAATCGCCGGTCTGCCGATCGAAACTGAAGCGCCAAGGGTTGCGCAACCCATAGGCCCAGATTTCCCCGCCGCGCGGCCGGTCCGCGAACGGGTTGTCGTCGGGGATTGAGTAGGGCGCCAGGACTGTTGCCGGGCCGTCGACATCGATGCGCAGAATCTTGCCAAGGAGCGTGTCGAGGCTTTGGGCGCGGTTCTGTGGGTCATTGGCCGAGCCACCGTCGCCGAGGCCGATGTAGAGCAGGCCATCCGGGCCGAAGGCCAGCATGCCGCCGTTGTGGTTGGAGTACGGGTCGTCGACGTGCAGCAGCATGCGTTCAGTGGCCGCGTCCGCGTGCAAGGCGTCTTTGCGCTGGAATTCCGACACCGTCGTGTCGCCACCGTTGTCCGTGTAATGCACGAAAAGCCGCCCGTTGCTTTCGTACTGCGGGTGGAACGCCAGCCCCAGCAGGCCTTGTTCCCCGCCGTCGCGCACCTTGGCGCTGACGTCGAGGAATTCGCTCCAGCCGCCGTCGTCCAGAACCTGGATGGTGCCGCGTTGCTCGGCCACGAAGAGCCGCCCAGAACCGTCGCCTGCATGGCCCAGGAAAATGGGCTGCTCGAAGATGCCCTCCATTTTCTGCAACTGGAATCCGCCGTCGTCGGCGGGCGCGGACGGAACATCTTCGGAGCAGCCAGCAAGGAATGGAACCGCCATCAAAGCCAAGGCGAGAGCCGACCGGAGCATGCCCGCCCAAACTCCACGCGAACCTTGAACCTGCCACATCAGAGGAGCCCATCCGCACGCGTTCCACGTGAACCACACGAAGCGTGCAGGAGGGGTCCCATCGGCGCCTGCGCTTCCAGAAAATGGCTTTACCACGCGCCGCATTGGGGAGATTCCCGCGCAAGCGGGAACCACGGTCATCGGGCAGGAACTCCGGAAACGGATTCCCAGCCTCAGGAAGCGATTCCGAAGGACCCAAGCGCTTGGCCTCCAGGCGCCGGGACCCGATGGACGGACTGGGCTCCGGCCCACCCGTCGCCGTGCCACGCCGCCCACGCCCGGACCCCTGCGGCCCGGACGCAGCCCCACAAGGCAGCGGACCTGCGAAGGTCTGCGGCGACGAACGGGAACCCCTTCGGGGAATCCCGGTCCCCTGGCCGCCAGGCCAAACGGACCTCGAACGAGGCCCGCGCCGCATCTTGATGCGGAGGGAGGCACGGGGCCCCGCGGGGCGCCGAAGGCGCTTCGACGGTTCACAACCTCAAGGTTGTGCACCGAATCCGCCCCAGACCCCCACACCGGTCCGTCCCCACAAGAGGCGCAAGTCTCCTTGGGGACAACACCGCGCTGACGACAGCGCGGAGGCGCACGGTTCGCGAGAACCATGCGACGGACCCCGGTGTCCCGGATGCGGCCCTCGCGGCCGCCGAACGGGAGGTTGCTCGCCTCTTCGAGGCCCAACGAGGGGCGCCCGCCCTGCTTGCAGGAGACCGGGCGTCGTCCGGCCTCGGCCGGCGGGAATGGGTGGACGGACGGGGTCAAGCCAGCATCCGAAGCAAGAGGCCCGCATGGGTTTCCCAGGTTGGATGCGCCCGCTTGCACGGGTTTTGATTTGCCGGATTCCTCCGGCCAGATTTACCAAATTTCCGGCCCACGCTGTGTACCGAATCCGGCGAATCGACCGAAAATCCGTCGAATCAGCTGACGGTGACGGTCCCATGCATGCCGAGGTCGAAGTGGCCCGGCACGTCGCACCACATGTCGTACTCACCAGCGACCGCCGTCCAGGTGAACGACGTCACGCTGCCGCCGGCGATGGTGGCCGAGCTGGCCAGCGTCCCGTCGCCGTGGTGGCCGATGTACAGGTTGTGCGCCGTGCTGTGCACGTTCTTGACGTTGAACAGGTACGTCGTCCCCGCCTTGAGGTCCAGGTGCTCAGGGATAAGCCGGTAGGCGCCCAGGTCAATCTCGACGACCTCGGCCTGGATGGCGCGGAAGGTCAAGGTGGCGTTGTTGGAGCCGACGATGGTGCGGTCGCCGGGGACTTCCTTGGCGGTGTTGAAGGCAAGCAGGCCCGTCGAATGGGACGGAACCGTGCCGAGGGACTGGCTGGACAGGCTGAGGTCGAGCGGAGTGCCGGCCGTGTTCTCGACTTCGAGGATGACGCGGGTGCCGGCGACGATGGTGAGGACCTTGACGCCGTTGACATCGGTCACGCCGTCTGCTTCGAGCGAGTCGGCGTCGGCCGTGACGTGGACCTTCTGCACGAGGTCGGCGCCCACGGCCAGCGTCTTCTCTTCGAGCCACAGGTCGAAGTCGGCGCGCGGCTCGGCCAGGATCTGGGCGCGCATGTAGCCGTGGCCTGGACCGCACATCTCCTTGCACTGGACCTTGTACAGGCCTTCAGGCAGGACGTGGATCTGGCGGTGCTGCTTGTGCGGACCGGCAGGGTTGGCATCGTCGAGCGAGACGTAGGCGCGGTTGGCGTCGAGGATGTTGAAGGCGTGGATGACGTCGCCACTGGTGATGTTGAACAGGACGGGGACGTCGGCGGGGACGTGGAACGGCTCCGAGAACGTCACGTTGCCGGAGGCGCTGTCGATGGAGGGGTTGACGAGGACCTTGACGCCGCCGCCGTAGTCCATCTCCCAGGCGAACTGGTAGCCGGTGACCTGGATGCTGAGTTCAGGCTGCAGGTCTTCATTGCCGCGGTCGAGGGTGACGAGTCCGCCGTAGGCGATGTAGCCGATCCACAGCATGAGGACCAGCGGGATGACCGTCCAGGTCAACTCGGCGGCGAGGGCGCCACGGTGCTTCTCGTGCGTCGTCCGGCCCTTGCCAGACCCCTCGCGGTAGCGCGCCAGGATGAAGACCAGCAGCACGAACACCAAGGTGAAGACCAGGATGCCGACGATGGTGATCTGGACGTAGATGTCCTCGACGACCTGGCCGCGGTCAGTGAGGGGCTCGGGCATGCCCCAGCGCGCGGCGGCGGAGCCGGCGGAAAGCAGGAGAACAAGCAGCGCCAGGAGGACCTTCCCACGCATGGACGGCCGCCGCGACGGGCCATTCAGGAAAAAGGCTTCCTTCCCGCCCTGGTGGAACCGGCCCCCGACAACAGAAGGCGTCTCCATCGCTCTTTTCTATCATTCTCGCGTCGGCGCGGACCACCCATGGCCGCCGCAGCGGAGTTCGTCCTGGCCGAGCCGACCGACCCCCACAAGAAGAAGGGGCTCTCGCGCTGGCTAACCACCACGGACCACAAGGAGATCGGCATCCTGTACCTCTGGACAGGTTTCCTGTTCTTCATCCTCGGCGGCCTGGCCGCCTTGTTGATGCGCGCCGAGCTGTGGCAGCCGGGCGCGACCGTCGTCGGCGCCGGCGTCTTCAACGAGCTGTTCTCCCTGCACGGGACCACCATGGTGTTCCTGTGGATCATGCCGGCGCTCGCCGGGCTGGGCAACTTCTTCGTGCCGATCATGATCAAGGCGAAGGACATGGCATTCCCGCGCGTCAACGCCCTGTCCTTCTGGCTCATCCCTCCAGCGGGCCTGCTGCTGTGGCTCCCGACCCTGCTCAAGGGCATCTCGGCCGTCAGCGTCACCTGGGTCGGCTACCCGCCCCTGTCGACGACGGTCGACAACGTCGGCCTCGACATGTGGCTGATGGCGCTCGTGCTCTTGGGCATCGCCTCGACCCTCGGCGCGGTCAACTTCCTGGTCACTGTCTTCAAGATGCGTGGCCCCGGCGTGACCCTGCACAAGATGCCTCTGTTCTGCTGGGCCCAGGTCGCCACCTCCGTCCTGCTGGTCTTCTCTCTGCCCGTCGTCACGGTCGCCTTCTTCATGCTGGTGGCCGACCGCAACTTCGGCACCCACTTCTTCACCGGCGGCGGCGACCCCATCCTCTACCAGCACCTGTTCTGGTTCTTCGGCCACCCCGAGGTCTACGTCCTCATCATCCCCTTGATGGGAGTCCTCAACGAGGTCATCCCGAAGTTCAGCCGCCGCCCCGTCTACGGCTACACCTCCATGGCCTACGCCATGCTGGGCATCGCCATCGTCGGCTTCCTCGTCTGGGCCCACCACATGTTCACGACCGGCATCGACCCGACCGTGCGCGCCGTCTTCATGTTCAACACGATGCTGGTCGGCGTCCCCACCGGCATCAAGGTGTTCAACTGGCTCGCCACCATGTGGGGCGGCCAGATCAGCCTGAAGTCGCCCATGAAGTTCTGCCTGGGCTTCATCTGGCTCTTCGTGATCGGCGGCATCACCGGCGTCATGCTGGGCGCCATCCCCGTCGATTACGCCCTGCACGACTCCTACTTCGTCGTCGCGCACTTCCACTACACGATGGTGGGCGGCGCCGTCTTCGGCATCTTCGCGGGCATCTACTACTGGTACCCGTTCCTCGCCGACGGCCGCATGTTCAAGGAGTCGCTGGCGAACCTGCACTTCTGGATGATGTTCGTCGGGTTCAACCTGACGTTCTTCCCGCAGTTCCTCCTGGGCCTCAACGGCATGCCGCGCCGCGTCTTCGACTACGAGCCCATCCCGGACCTCGTCTTGTGGAACCAGGTCTCGACGGTCGGCGCCTTCCTCATCGGCCTCTCGATTCTGGTCTTCATGGTCAACGTCCTGGTGTCGTGGCCGTCGAAGCGCCGCGTCACCGCCGACCCGTGGGGCGGCGCCCGCCACATCGAGTGGAAGCTGTGGGAGGAGGGCCGCGTCGTCCTCGGCTCCGGCCTCATCACGGACACCGAGCCTGAGACCCTGGCAGTCCAGGAATCCAAGCGCCAACAGAAACTCGCCAGGGAGGCGGCATAATGTCCGCCGACAAGCCCGGCGGCGACGGCCACGCGCACTCCACCGCGCTGCACCTGCCGCACGGATCCTGGTGGCCTTTCTGGCTCGCCAACGCCATCGCCTTCCTTCTGCTGGGCCTCATCATGCTCGGCCGCGCGATGAACCTGAACGGCGGCGACGCCTCGAGCATCCCGGTCCCCGTGGCCCTCGGCGTCGTCGGCTTCGCCGTCTTGCTGCTGGTGGCAACCCTCATCGGCTGGTTCCTCCAGGACTTCAAGTGGTGGAACGAGAAGCTGGGCACCGGCGAGCATGTGCCGAAGGCCGGCATCCTGCTCTTCATCGGCAGCGAAGTGTTCCTCTTCGGGGCGCTCTTCACGGTCTACTTCAGCTTCAAGGGCCTCAGCTTGGGCCACTGGCCGGACTCGCACGTCGAACTGCCGCTCCTGAAGACTGCCGTCTTCTCGCTGTTCCTGTTCTCGTCGTCGTGGACCATCCACAAGGCCGAGGGTCACATCAAGCGCGGAGAGCACAAGGAATTCCGCAACTGGTGGCTCGCGACCATCGTCCTCGGCGCCATTTTCCTGGGCGGCCAGGTCTGGGAGTACACCAACTTGATCCGTGAGGGCGCGACCTTGGGCTCTGGGCAGTTCATGTCGGCGTTCTACCTGCTCACCGGCACGCACGGCCTGCACGTTTTCGGTGGCCTGTGTGCCCTGGCGGTCGTGTACCTGCGCGCCGCGAAGGGTCAGTTCAGTGCCGAACGGCACGCTTTCCCGCAGGCCGCCAGCATGTACTGGCACTTCGTGGACCTCGTCTGGGTCCTCGTGTACAGCGTCCTCTACATCGCCAACTTCTGGCATCAGATTCCCGGCCTTGGCGATGCCTGAGCCGGAGGGTCTCGATGAGGCCGCCACGGAGCGGCGGAACATCACGCGCCTCATCCGCGTCATGAGCATGTTCGTCGCATGGCCGAGCCTGACGGCCGGCTTGGCCTTCATCGTCTTCGAAGGCGTCGATGTGCACCTGCTGCACATCGTCACGCTGCTGCCGATTGGAGTTGCGGCCCTCTTGGCATTCGTGATGGCGCCGCGGCTGACCGAACGGTTCATGCAAGCCTAGGCGTCGCGTTTCGCTAGGTCGGAAACGTCGCTTTGTGTCCCTTTGCGTTTTGTGTCCCGCCCGCTACAAGTAGACTGGACCGTTGTCCGTGCACATGCGATTCCTTGTCGCAGTAACCACGCTGGCATTCTTGACCACCTCCATCCCATTCGCGCAGGCAGCCACCTGCCCCGTCGACACGACGCCCAACTTCACGGACGCGTGCTACCACGAATACCTCCTCTACAATGTCGACCAGGCGGAGGTTGACGTCCTCATCCTCCCGTCGGCCTCGCCGTACGCGCTGCGCGACGCCACCGTCATCAAGGAAGCCGTCGACAATTGGGACAACGGCATCAACGCCCTTGGTTCCGCCTGGCTCGCCAGCGGCCTCAACATCCACGCCTACACGCTTGGTCTCGACCCGGTCCCGGCCGACGCCCTGTGGGACCCCGAGATCGTCGTGGTGGCCGGCGAGGTCAACCCCGTCGTCCTGGCCGGCATCGGCCAGCAGGGGCCCGCGTCAATCTGCCACGGCTTCCCCTTCCCCGGCCTGTCCGCCGGACTCGCCTGGAGCGACCTCAGCGATGTCGCCGACATGCCCGCGTTCCACCAGCACGAGGGAAGCCCGTGGGGCATGCTGAGCGCCGAGTGCGACGTGGGCGGACGCATGTGCTTCGCCCTCAACACCAACTTCCTCTGGCTGCCCGATGCGGCAAACCGCCGCGACATGTACGACCTGGTTGGGCACGAGTTCGGCCACTGCCTCGGCATCGGCCACGTCGGCGACGCCTTGGACTTCACGGCCAACTCCTACCCGGAGGATGACATCATGAGCTACGAGAACGACGGCCACGACGCCGGACACGTCCTGTGCGTGTCCACGCTCAACATCCTTGCGCTTGAACAGACGTACGGCTACCTGCTGGGCCAGTCCGGCTACCCCGCCAACACCGCAGGCGGCTACGTCCATCAGGACCCCGCAGCGTGGAGCGACGATTCCTGCCCTGAGCCGACGGCCACCTACACGGACCTCGCCCCCGTCCTTGCCGCAGACCCGTTGGGCGGCATCCTCTAAGCCCGGCCACCACGCGGACGGCGGCTCCCATCGCTTTGGCGCCGCCGTCCGCGACCAGGCTGGTGCGCACTGGACGGCAGCGTGCCGCGAAGGCTTGGCCCGTGCCGGAGAGGTGTCAGCCGGGGCGCGTCAACGTTGGCAGTGGGCGCAGTAGAACGTCGAACGGCCCGATTGGACAATCCTGCGGATCGGGGAGGCGCATCTTGGACAGGCCTCCCCCGTGCGCTGGAAGACCGCGACGTCCATCTGGAACTGGCCCTCGTTGCCGATGGCGTCGACGTAGTCGTTGAACGAAGTCCCGCCTGCCGCCAGGGAATCGTTGAGCGCCCCGAGGATTGCGGCGTGGAGGAGCGCCACCTTCGCCTTGGGAGTCGTCCTTGCCTTGCGGCGCGGCGAAAGCCCGGCGCGCCACAACGCCTCGCAGGCGTAGATGTTGCCGACGCCGGCCAACTTGGTCTGGTCAAGCAGAAACGCCTTGAGGGGAGCCGATGACGAAGCAAGCATGCGGGCAAGCACCTGGGGGGTGAACGAGGGGTCCAAGGCGTCTACGCCGTAGTGGTCGAGATCGGGGATGGCGGCGCCCCTGGCGAAGAGCTTGAGCAGCCCGAAGCGCCGCGGGTCTGAGAACCGGAGTTCCCGTTCGTTATCGAGCGCGAGCACGAGGTGCGTGTGCGGCCGCACGGGTTCGCCGGGCTCCGCGAACAGGAATTTTCCCGTCATGCCGAGATGCGCCAGGAAGATTCCGCCGCCCGAAAGGTCCCAGAGCAGGAACTTGCCGTGGCGGCGCAGGGCCTTGACGCGCTGCCCCTCCAGTTCCTCGAGCGGCCGCGGCGAAGGCCCCCCGCGAAGCTTGGCCGGGCGCCAGTCGACGCCTTCGATGCGGCGGCCCTTGAGCTCGCGGTCAAGGCCGCGCCGAATCGTCTCCACCTCCGGCAGCTCTGGCATGGCCGGCCCTGCGGCGGCGGACCGCGATGAAAGGGTTGCGGTGGCCGAATCCGCCAGCGTCGGCTCCTTTATGGACGGGCTTCCGTGTGCCGCGCCCATGCGTGGCGGATGGTCCGTGTTGCTCGTCGTAGCCTTGCTGGCCGGCTGTTCCTCGCCAGCGGAAACGCCGGCCCCCGTGGTCGACTTCGAAGACCTTGAGCTGTCGGCTGCCACAGGCAAGGGCGTGGTGCGCGGGGTCGTGGTCGACCCGACCATCACGCCCATCGTCGGTGCAGAGATTGTGTTGGGCAAGGACGGAGCCACGGCCACGACGGACGCCGAGGGACGCTTCGGGTTTTCCGACGTCGAGCCCGGGTTGCAAATCCTCCAGGTGAGCAAGCCGGGGTACGGGCCCGTGCAGTCGTCGGTGGAGGTCATCGCCGACCAGCTCGAGCCGCCCCTGGTGACCTTGGTCCTCGAGCGCCTGCCCGGCACGGAACCGTTTGTCGTGACCATGCTGTGGGACGGGTTCCTGCATTGCTCGTTGACCGTCGGCGGCGTCTTCGCGACGGGCTGCCTCATCGGCGACTACACGGACGACGCCTCGCGGTTCTCCAGCCCTGTCGATTCCCTGCCGACGTTCCTCCAGTCGGAGCTGGTGTGGGAGGCGACGCAGACCTTGGGGACCAATCTCTGCATGCGCGAATACGCCAGGGCGAGCGCAACCGACTTCGAGATGCTGATGGACGACGTATGCGGCCCTTCGCCGCTGCTGCAGGTCGCCGCCGTGGAACGGCTCAACGAAACAGGCGTCGGCGCGGAGTCTGGCCTGGAGCGGGTCGTCTGGGTCGCTGGATACGGCGACGCGGCCGCGCCCGGCTTGGCTCTCAGCCAGCGTTTCAGCGTCTATACCCACCTGTTCTACAATTTCGCGCCAGACGCGGCGTGGCGCTTCTCCGTCGATGGCGCGCCGGTCCCCCCCTCGTAGCGCCGCCCCGAGCCTCCCCTGGCGGGCAATCCTTAACGAGGGCCCGGCCGTGGCCAAGGATGGATGGGAGAGGCGCTCGTGCAGCAGCCTGCAGCCGCGCCGCCGGGCGCTGCCGCTGCAGCCCTGCCGCCGCCTGCCGCGCGGCGTGAACCGGCAGTCGCCCCGCTGCCCGCCGCCAGCCCGAGCTACCACGCCTACTTCGAGGCGCTGCACGCCGAGGCGATGCGCTGCTACGCCATCGCCAAGCAGGCCCGCCGCAAGGGCAAGGACCCGACCCTCGAGGTCGAGATCCCGCCTGCCGAGGACCTGGCGGCGCGCGTCGAGGCGCAAGTCGGTCCGCCTGGCGTGGCCGTGCGCATCCGCGAGCTGTCGACGCAGTTGGGCTTCGGCAGCCGCGAAGTCGTAAGCCTGCAAGTCGCCGCCGAGGTGGCGGATTCGACGTACGCGGCCGGCTCGACGAAAGAGAAAGCCCTCGACCAGGCCGTGCGCACCGGCTTGTCCATCCTGACCGAAGGCGTTCTCGTCGCGCCGCTGGAGGGAATCGCCGAGGTCAAGATCGGCCTCAACTCCGACGGCTCCGACTACGTCGACATGTACTTCGCCGGCCCCATCCGCGCCGCCGGCGGCACGGCACAGGCCATGTCCGTGCTCATCGGCGACCTGGTGAGGCGCAAGCTGGGCATCGGGAAGTACATCCCGACCGATGCGGAGGTGGAGCGTTACAAGGAAGAGATTCCGGCGTACAAGCAGTCGGCGAACCTTCAGTACACTCCGAACGGCCCCGAGATCGAGCTCATCGTCAAAAACTGCCCCGTCTGCGTCAACGGCGAAGGGACGGAACAGGAGGAGGTCACCGGCAATCGCGACCTGCCCCGCGTCGAGACCAACCAGTTGCGCGGCGGCGCCTGTCTCGTCCTGGCGGAAGGCCTCGTGCTCAAGGCGCCGAAGATTCTCAAGCACGTCGAGAAACTCAAACTCGAGGGCTGGGACTTCCTGCGCGACTTCGCCAAGAAGGGCGAGAAGAAGGAAGACAAGACCGTCGAGGGCGGCATCCCCGCCATCCACCCCAACGACAAGTACGTCAAGGAGATCATCGCCGGCCGCCCCGTCTTTGGCCATCCCAGTCGCGTCGGGGCCTTCCGGCTGCGCTACGGTCGCGCCCGTACCGGCGGCCTCGCGTCCAACGCCTTCCACCCGGCCACGATGGCGCTCCTCGACGACTTCCTCGCCGTCGGCACCCAGCTCAAGGTCGAGCGCCCCGGCAAGGGCACCATCGCGACGCCATGCGACACCGTCGAAGGCCCCACGGCCCTGCTGAAGAACGGCTCCTTGGTCCGGTTCACCACGGTGGAGCAGGTCAAGGAGCTGCGCCCCGCCATCGCCGAGATCGTCGACCTCGGCGAGATCCTCATCCCGTTCGGCGAGTTCATCGAGAACAACGCCCACCTGCCGCGCTCGTCATGGTGCGCGGAGTGGTGGGAGCAGGAGCACCAGAAAGCAACGGGACAACCCGCGCCGAAAGGACTCTCCGCGCAGCAGATGGTCGAACTGGCCGAGCTGTCCAAAGTTCCGCTCCACCCCGACGCGACGCTGCTCTGGCATGATGTGACGGCATTGGAGATGCGCGCCCTCGGCGAGTGGGTGAAGGCCCAGGGCGCTTGGGACGAGGAAACGCTCTGGCTGCCGTTGGGCGAAGCGAAGGTCGTGGGTGAGTCCGGCCAAGGCCAGGCCGCCGAGCAGAAGGAGACCCTCGTCAAGCTGCTCTGCACGCATTCCGTGGAGACGGGCGCCACCCGCCTGCGCGTCGACCCGGCCCTGGCCTTGCCTCTGCTGCGCGGCCTCGGGCTGGACGTTGTGGACGGCAAGGTCATCGACACACCTCGGCGCCGGATTCTCTACGACCCGTGCCAACCCGACTTCACGACCCGCTTCCCCACCGTCGAACTGGCCGAGCGCCTGGCAGGATTCTCGATTCGACCGAAGGCGCCGTGCCGCATCGGCGGCCGCATGGGCCGGCCGGAGAAGGCGGATGCGCGCAAGATGTCGCCGCCGCCGCACGGCCTCTTCCCCCTCGGCCAAGCCGGCGGCGCGCAGCGCCTCGTGCGCGACGCCGCCGCGCAGGGCAGCATCGAGGCGGAGCTCGGCGACCGCCTGTGCACAGCGTGCGGCCGGCACCACTGGCGCACCTTCTGCGACTGCGGGGCACCGACGAAGTTCTTGTCGCGGCCGGAACGGGCCGGCAAGTTCGAAGAACGCCCCGTCACTTCCGTCGACCTGCGCACCGAGCTGGAGCGTGCCCGCAAGGCGCTCTCGCTCGACCGCCTGGCGGAGACCGTCAAGGGCGTCGTCGGCGTCGTCAATGCCCAGAAAGTGCCCGAGCCCCTGGAGAAGGCGCTGCTGCGCGCCAAGCACGAAGTCTACACGTTCAAGGACGGCACCGTCCGCTTCGACATGACGGACGTCCCCCTGACGCATTTCCGGCCGCGCGAGATTGGCCTTACGGTCGAGAAGGCGCTCGCCCTGGGCTATGCCCTCGACGTGGACGGCAAGCCGCTCACCTCCATTGAGCAGCTCCTGGAGTTGCGCGTGCAGGACCTCGTCGTGTCGGAGTCATGCGGCGACTATTTGCTGCGGGCCGCCAAGTACGTCGACGAACTCCTCGAGAAATTCTACGGGCTCAAGCCGTACTACAAGGTCGAGAAACGCAAGGACCTCATCGGGCACCTGACCATCGGCCTCGCCCCGCACACATCCGGCGGCGTGCTGTGCCGCATCATCGGCTTCACCAAGGCGCAATGCCATTTCGGCCACCCATACTACCACGCGGCGAAACGGCGCAACTGCGACGGCGACGAGGACGCCATCATGCTCCTCATGGACGGCCTCGTCAACTTCTCGCGAGCGTACGTCCCCGACAAGCGCGGCGGCCTCATGGATTTGCCATTGGTCTTGTCGACGCGATTGGACCCGAACGAGGTCGACAAGGAGACGCACAACGTCGACACCCTGTCGCGCTATCCCTTGGAGTTCTACGAGGCGACGACGCGGCACGCCCATGCCAAAGAAGTGTCCAAAGTCATGGGCCTGGTCGAGGGACGCATCGGCAAGCCGTCCCAGTACGAGGGCTTCGGCTTCACGCACGACACCCACGACATCGCCGCCGGACCCGCCGCCTCCGCGTACAAGACGTTGGGCTCGATGATGGACAAGATGACGGCTCAGATGGAGCTGGCCCGCAAGATCCGCGCCGTCGATGAGGCCGACGTCGGGGCGCGCGTCATCGGCACCCACTTCCTGCCCGATCTGATGGGCAACCTGAAGGCGTTCAGCAAGCAGTCGGTGCGGTGCTCGAAGTGCAACACGAAGTTCCGCCGCATGCCGCTCAAAGGCTCGTGCTTGGCGTGCGGGAACGCGAACCTGACGCTCACCGTGCACGAAGGCTCCGTGCGCAAGTACCTCGAGGTGTCGAAGACCATCGCGACGAAGTACAAGATCGACCCCTACACGCACCAGCGCATCCTGCTTCTGGAGCAAGCCGTAGAGTCGCTCTTCCAGAACGACAAAGTGCGCAAGTCGAAGCTCAGCGATTTCTTCTGAGCGCTAGACGGTCCTCGCTCTTCGAGCTCGGATGCGTCTTGCGCTTGGCGGGTCCTTCGGACCCCCCACGGCCCGCGACGCTGCGCGGCGGGCAGAAGCCGACGCTCCTGGGCGCAGGCACGCATGGCTTGCGCTAAGCAATCCGTCTAATCGAGGGAAATCCGGCGAATCCGTTACGCCGTGCCGCCGCGGGCTTCGACGGCCTTGATGCGCAGCTCAGGGCGGTGGCACTTGCGGCAGCGCTTGGCGCCGAAGGCGTTGGTGACGTTGCAGTTCAGGCAGATCTTCTTCTTGAGGCGGCGGTTGATTGCTTCAGGGAAGGCCATGCGAGGTCACCGGGATTGAATCGGCCACAGGGGGGAGGTATATGAGCGTGGCGGGGCCGCAAAAGAGGCGACGCTTTCCGAAGTCGAACAAGACAAGGAGACCACGGAACACACGGAACGACCAAGAGTGGGCTTCCGTGAAATTCCGTGGGTTCCTTGTTTGGCCAGGCGGCGGCATCATGGTCTCTGGCCCGGAACCTCGGCTAACAGGCGTTCCGCCACGGGGTCGACGAAGATGCGGGGGGTGCTGCGTCTTGGCGGGGCCAGTGGGGGCAGCACCGGCAGCGGCTTGCCGAACGGCGAAGCAAGGTCCACCTGGGTGGTGCGGACGGGTAGCTCGGGTGTCACCCACTCGAAGGGCGGGTTGAAGAACGAGCCGCCGAGGGCCAGGCCAACCTTGCGGAACGCCCCGTGCAGTTCGGTCTTCCATTCGTGCTGGCGTGGTTTGCTGGCGAAGAAGCGCGTCATCTCCTCCCACGGCGTGCCGCGCAGGCGTTCCCACAGGGGGCCAAGAGTGGTGGAGCGACGTTTCCACCGCGTCGAGTTGACCCACTGCGCGCCCGCTTCCAAAAAGCCACGAGCGATTTGTTCCGAGCTGTGCGTCGTCGGCGGGCACGCCGGCGTGTAGTTGGCGAACGTGGGGATGCCGGCATCGGAGAGCTGGCGCAGCGCCTTGAGGCGGGCGGCGATGGGTGGCGCGTTCGGCTCCAGCACCTTGCGCAGGTCGTCGTCGAACGTCGGCACGCTGAGCCCGACGCGGATCTGGCTGAACTGCGTGAAGAGGTCGAGGTCGCGCGTGACGAGTGGGCTCCGGCTCAGGACTTCGACGGGCCAGTCGCGGCGCGCCAAGACCTCCAGGCAGCGACGCGTGATGCGGTGCTCGGCCTCCGCCGGCTGGTACGGGTCGGTGGCCGTAGAGAAGTAGGCCGTGTGCTTCTTGCCGGCCTTCTCCGCCTTGACGACGGCGGCGGCCAGTCGGGTGGGCAGGTCGCGCTTAACGACGACGTAGCTGCCCCAGCGTTTGCGTTCGGCGTGCAGCGTGTCCGGCACGTAGCAGTAGGAGCAGGCATGCAGGCAGCCGGCGTATGGGTTGACAGACCACGCCTCCCCCGTGCTGTGGCCGCCGAGGGTGAAATCGGTGAGCCCGCCAGCGCCGGACGACTCGAGCACGGCGCAGGCCCCATAGGTGTCGCGGCCCCGTTCGAGGGTGTCGAGCGTGACCTGCGAAAGGGGCCGCGCGCGGGACAGCATCGGGTGGACGGCGTCGTTGCGGTAGGAATCTGGCACATCCAGTCACTGCGAATGAGGGCACTTCAGCAAACGCGGGGGCAGGGCGAAAGCTCCGGGCGGCCCAACCGACGGTACGGGGGAAGGCCCTACGGTACGGCTTCCATTGGCAACGGTTCCGTGGCCATCGCGTTGGCCATTGGCGGCAAGGGTGCAGGAGCGTCGCGGGTCGGGGGAACGTACGGCCGCAGGAGGTAGGTCACGCCGGCCTGGTAGTCGACCTCAAGGTCACGCCCCGCCACGGCCGCGAAGTGGATGGTCCCGAGCCGCACACGGCGCCCGAAGTCCATCCCGGGGTTGAGCTGCACCCCGCCCACGACCACGGTCCCCTTCGGGCTGATGCCGCCGTCGCCGTTGACGGTGAACACTTCGTTGAAGGCCACGCGCATGATGGTGAGGAGGGTTGTCCTCCGGGGGGATGAGGATTGCGGGGAATGCTTGTGGATAAGGCATCGATTCCCAGGCCCCAAACATGTGCGGGCGGGCTGCTTGCTTTGAAGGGGATTCGGCCTTTCTCTGGGTATGGCCAAGCCAGTCAAGCTCTCGCAAGACGGATTACCGGTTCCGCTCCCAGTCCGTCCGCTGTTCAAGCCCCTGGCCCTCGTGCTCGGCGGCCTCATCGGGCTTGCCATCGTCGTCCTAATGCAGCAGGCCGGACGCGTGGTCGCTTCGACAACCGTCCTGGTCGTGGGCATTCTCCTCGGGATTCTGTTGGGAATCGCGCTCCCGAGCGTACCCTACGTGTTCGCCGCGCGCAAAGCCAACGAGAAACTTGCCAAGGAGCGTAGCCGCCGCGCGTCCCTCAACGCCGCCGGCACCGAGAGCACCACCTCCAAGACGGTGCTGCCATGATGCGGCAAGCCCTTGTCGCCGGCGCCCTCGGATTCGTCGCCCTCTGTGCACTCGTCCCGTCGGCCTCCGCTGAGCTGGAAGGGCCCTGCGACGGCACGGTCGCCGGCCAGGACGTCGACTTCCTCGGCTTGGACGCGTCGGACGCCGTGGCGGTGGACCCCGACGAAGTCGTTCCGTACAGCTTCTCGTCGTCCTCGGCCGTCACGCATTTCGACGCCCAGGCCAGCTACGGCCCCTACACGGCGACGGTGGACGAGGGCGTCCCCGACGATGGCGCGTCCTCCGTCAATGGGACCATGGATGTCGGCCGGTTCAGCGAGTTCGGCGTAGGGTTGTACAAGATCACCGCCCACGCCTCGCTCGCGGACGGCTCGACCTGCAAAGCCGAGTTCCTAGTCCACGTCCAAGGCAGCGCCCTATCATCGAGCGCCGGGCAGGCGTCGGCCGCGCTGGCGGTCCTGGCCGGCGGTGGCTTGGTCGCCATCAGCGTCATGACGACCACCGGCGTCAAGACGGTGCTCGCCAGCCTCACCGTCGCGTAGCCGCATCGTAGATTCGCGCCCGCGGCCGTCTATGGCTTAAGTAGAGCCGCCGGGGTTGCAGCGGGCGTGAGCGGAGCCAAGAAGGTGCCCGGGCCGGCCGACCCTGGCTGGGACAGGGTCGCGGAACTGCATGAGCGCAAGGCGCAGTCCCTCGGGGGCGGCGGCCCGGCGCGTGTGGAAAAGCAGCACCAGGCAGGCAAGTACACCGCCCGCGAACGCATCGACCTTCTCCTCGACGCCGGCACGTTCACCGAGCTCGACGCCTTGCGCGAGCACGACGTCCATGACTTCGGCCTCGACAAACAACGCTTCCCCGGCGACGGCGTCGTCACGGGCTGGGGCCAGGTGGAAGGCCGTCTCGCCTACGTCTTCGCGCAGGATTTCACCGTCCTCGGCGGCTCTCTCGGCGGCGTGTACGCGGAGAAGATCTGCAAGGTCATGGATCTCGCCGTGCAAAACGGCGCGCCCGTCATCGGCCTCAACGACTCCGGCGGCGCTCGTATTCAGGAAGGCGTCGTGTCCCTCGGCGGCTACGCGGAGATCTTCTGGCGCAACACCCGCGCCTCCGGCGTCGTGCCGCAGATCTCGGCCATCCTGGGCCCGTGCGCGGGCGGGGCCGTCTATTCGCCCGCCATCACTGACTTCATCCTCATGGTGGACGGCACCAGCCACATGTTCATCACCGGCCCCGAGGTCATCAAGACCGTGACCGGCGAGACCGTGACGATGGACGAGTTGGGCGGCGCGCACAGCCACGCTGGCACTTCCGGCGTCGCGCACTTCGCCTACGACGACGAGGAGGAGTGCATCAAGGGCATCCGCGAACTCCTGTCGTTCCTGCCCAGCAACAATCTCGCCGAAGCACCGATGCTGGAGCCACGCGACCCGGCTGACCGCATGGACGACAAGCTGCGCACCCTGGTCCCCGATTCGGCGGACAAGCCCTACAACATGGTCGACGTGGTGCGCGCCGTCGTGGACGACGCGAAGTTCATGGAGGTCGCCGGCGAGCACGCGAAGAACATCGTCATCGGCTTCGCCCGCCTGCACGGTCGCCCCGTCGGCGTCGTCGGCAACCAACCCAACCACCTGGCCGGCGTGCTGGACATCGACGCCTCCGTGAAGGCGGCGCGTTTCGTGCGCTTCTGCGACTCCTTCAACATCCCGCTGGTCACCTTCGTCGACGTGCCGGGATTCCTCCCCGGAGTCGGCCAGGAACGCGGCGGCATCATCCGCCACGGTGCCAAGCTGCTCTACGCCTACGCTGAAGCCACCGTCCCCAAGCTCACCGTCATCACGCGCAAGGCGTATGGCGGCGCCTACGATGTCATGTGCTCCAAGCACGTGCGCGCCGACTACAACGTGGCGTGGCCCAACGCCGAGATTGCCGTCATGGGGCCGGAGGGCGCCGTCAACATCGTCTTCCGCAAGGAGCTCGAGGGCCTCAAGGGCGATGCGCTGGCGAAGAAACGCGCGGAGCTGGTCGCTGATTACCGCAAGAAGTTCGCCAATCCCTACATCGCGGCGAAGAAGGGCTACATCGACGACGTCATCGAGCCGCAGGAAACGCGTCCAATGCTCATCAAAGCCCTTGAGACCCTGGTGAACAAACAGGTGGAACGGCCGCGGCGGAAGCACGGGAACATTCCGTTGTAGAGCGCTACCGCTGCTGCACCCAATGCCGTCCCTCAGCCGCCTTTAGTCCGGCCTGACCAAGCCGCCTTCATGGCGACTACCGTACAAGCCGAACCTGAGCCTCAGATTGCGCCGGTCGAGGACACGCTGGCCTCGGATGAGCAAGGGATCGGCACGTTGGGGATCATTCTCATCGTCATCCTGTTACTCATCCTGTTCGGGTTCATCGGCTTCAGCTTCAACTCCTAACGTCGCGGCTGAAGAAGGGCCAGCGATGCCGGTTACGGGAACCGTTGATAGGCCGGCAGAAGAGAAGTCAAGCCCTCAGCCAGGCTCGGAAGCACGGCAACCTCCCATAACCTCCCATTTGAAGGCTCAAACGGAGGCCGCAGGTTTTTGATGCCGACCGAACCTCGTCGCCCCATGCGTGGTCTCCTGGTGGCCCTGGTCTTGTTTGCCATCTCCTTGGCCGGTTGCGGCGGTCCCTATGCCTCCGACGCCCAGGCGCCCGCGGGCCGGGAAGGCGAGACGTTTACCTCGATTGCCGCGGCCTCACCGGCGACGCTGTCCACGACGATGCGCGTGACCAGTCTCCCGGCCGAGACCATCGGAACGGCCACCGGCGAGCCCGTGAACTGCTTCTACCTCGGGCCGGAAGACCCCGATGAAGAGATGGGTGACCCCCTGGACGGCGTGAACGTTTCCTTCACGTGGGCCGATGAGGTGCCGGGCTCCGGCTCCTCGCTGTCCGCCAGCGTCTACAACCTGCGCGACCATGCCACCACGGTCACGGGCCAATCTCCGCTGGAGGTCCACGCCGACTCCACGTCGCTTCCCCTGATGCTTCCCCTGAGCATCCGCGTGGAACCCAACGGCCCGATCCCGGTGTCCATCGCCCAACCGGTTCAGGTCGAGGCCACCGTCTTCGGGTACTCTGGGGCGCTCATGGTTTGGCCGATCTCCTGCCTGGAGTGACATCGCAGCCTCATTCGCGGACGGCGCGGGCCAGGCCCTTGACGAACGCAGCCTCATGCGGCCACGCGATGGGCGGCACGTTCCTCAGGGGCCACCAGCGCAGCTCGGCGGAGTCGTCGCTGGCCTTGGGCTCGCCTTCGATGCGGCCGGTGAACAGGAAATTCAGCGTCGGCTCTCCGGCGTAATCTCCCACCGCCGCATCGTGCGCGCGAATGTCGACGAGTCTGCAGCCCGTCTCCTCCAGCACTTCACGGCGGACGGCAAACTCGGGAACCTCGCCGGCCTCGATGAATCCGCCGACGAGATCCCATTCGCCCTGTTTGGGTGGGTGGGCCCGCCGGCTTAGCAGGACCTCTCCGTCGCGCACGATGGCGCAACCCACGGCCGGCGCGGGGTTGCGCCAGTCATGCTGGCCGCAGGCGGGGCAACGGCGATGGCGCGCCCCGGCGACCTTGCGGTTGGGTTCACCGCAGAAGGGGCAGAATCGGCGGGTCGGCATGGTGCGGGCCCTCGGGTCCCGGATGGCGCTCTCCAAAGTCCAATCTCGTCATCGCCGCAGGGCTCGGATGATGTGCACGGTCATTGCGCCATGCGCAAGACCCCGGTTGGGCTAGAAAAGGCCGGACGGCACGGCACGGGCCAACTGCGCGGGGCTACAACGTGGGCGACGTCGTCCAGTTGGCGGCGTCGTCGAGCCAGAAGTAGGTCTGGCGCGTGTCCTTCAGGCTGGAGCGTTCCTGCAGGAGTCCCATCTCGCGCAGGCGGCGCAGGGCCGTGTAGACGGTGCGACGGGGAAGGCCCGTGGCCTCCCGAATCTGCTTGCCAGTCATCGGCGAATGGCCGGTCAACTGGTGGATGACCACCTGCACGGAGGCAGGGGCGGCATCAAGGCCGGACTGCTGGTGCGTCTGCATGCCTCAGTCTTGGGCAGTCCTCCTATTTCAGCGCTATCGACGAAGGCTTTGCACTCCGCGAACCCGGGGAATCGGTAATTGGCACAACATTACGTAGTTCCATGGAAGTTAGGTATATATCGCCCGGATGTCAAGCCATGGCTGAGTGTAGTACACAAGGGACCACACTCAGGCACGCAAGTGCCTACGGCCCGGTGGCCGCCTTGTGCGGAACCGCATCACGCAACCACCAACCAACCTCGGCTCGCCTCACGGCGGGCCAACCATCGGGCCGTCTTCCTCTCCCCCCGGACTCGACTCCCATGCTCTTCACGACCTTCCTGCTGACTACCGCCATCGGGGCCGCCGCCGTCCAAGGCGCCATGCTGCTCAAGCGCCAGGCAGACGTCAAACAGACGCACGTCCCTTACGGCCTCATCGCCGTCGCATTCACGATCGTTGGGCTCGTGGCCCTGGGCTTCGGGATGAACTAATGTCCGCGCCCCGGATCGTGCCCGTCTTCGGGCTCGTCGAAGAGCGGGTCCAGACCTTCCTGAACCCCTGGGCCAACCTTCAGTTCACCGTCAGCGACGACGACCAGTTGGACTGACCGCGCCCCGACGCAGCCCCGAAGCCGTCAAATCAACCCGCCCCGTGACCCGCCTGGAGCCTTCGTTGCCATGGTCCTGCGCCTGTTCGGTCTGAAGAAGAAAAAGCCCGCCGAGACCGCCCCATCCGTAGAACCGGCACCCGCGGCGGCGCCGGCCCCGGCGACCCGCAAGGCGCCGAAGCGCAAGGCTGCAGCGAAGCCCCAGCCGAAGGCCGCCCGCAAGCCCGCGCCAAAGAAGGCCAAGAAAGCGGCGCGCAAGAAGCGCTGACGCGCCGACGACGGTTCCGTCGGAGTGGGCGAATGCGTCCGTCGCACCCACCCCACCTCTTTTGACCAGGCGAGGGGTGGAGGAAATCCCCTCCATGGCCTTCCAGCTTGAGGCCCCGTTCGCCCCCGCCGGCGACCAGGGCCCCGCCATCGCCGACCTCGTCCGGTCCATCCGGGAGGGCAAGCGCCACCTGACGCTCCAGGGCGTCACCGGCGTCGGCAAGACGTACATCATGGCCAAGGTCATCGAGGCGCTCGGCCGGCCGACGCTCATCATCTCGCACAACAAGACATTGGCGGCGCAGCTCTACGAGGAGATGCGGGCGTTCTTCCCGCAGGACGCCGTGGAGTACTTCGTCTCCTACTACGACTACTACCAACCCGAGGCGTACGTGCCGCAGTCGGACACGTACATCGCCAAGGAGTCGGACATCAACAAGGAGATCGAGAAGCTGCGCCACTCGGCGACGCAGAGCCTCATGACGCGCAAGGACGTCATCGTGGTCGCCTCCGTCTCCTGCATCTACGGCTTGGGCAACCCGGACGACTACGCCAAGGCGCACGTGCTGTTGCAGAAGGGCGCCAAGATGGACCGCAAGACCCTCGTCGGTCGCCTCGTCGACGTCTACTACGAGCGCAACGACGCCGACCTCAAATCGGGCACGTTCCGCGTGCGCGGCGACACCATCGACGTCCAACCTCCCGGCGACGAGCATCCGCTACGCATCGAATTGTGGGGCGACGACCTCGTCAGCATCAAGCGCGTCCACGCCACAACGGCGGAGACCCTGAAGACGTACGACACCTACACGCTCTACCCGGCCAAGCACTACGTGCTGCCACCCGACCAGCTCGAGGCCGCCATCAAGCGCATCCAGACCCAGCTCAACGACCGCCTCGCCGAACTGCGCACGCAGGGCAAAGTGCTGGAAGCGGCTCGCCTCGAGCAACGCACGCGCTTCGACCTCGAAATGCTGCGTGAGATTGGTTACTGCAACGGCATCGAGAACTACAGCCAGCCTCTGAGTGGACGACAACGGGGCGACCCCGGCGCCTGCCTCATGGACTACTTTCCTGAGGATTACCTGCTCATCGTGGACGAGTCGCACGTCAGCATCCCGCAGGTGCGCGGCATGTACAACGGCGACCGCATGCGCAAGGAGACCTTGATCGAGTTCGGCTTCCGCCTGCCGTCGGCGCTCGACAACCGGCCGCTCAAGTTCCACGAGTTCGAGACGAAGTTCAAGCAGGTCGTCTTCGTCTCCGCGACGCCCGGGCCCTACGAACTGGAGAAAGAGCAGATTCGCATCAAGGCCGTCGTGCGCCCCACTGGCCTCCTGGACCCCGAGGTCACTGTGCGGCCGGTGTCGGGTCAAGTCGACGACCTCTACGGCGAAATCCAGAAGGTCGTGAAAAAAGGCGAACGCGTCCTCGTCACCACCCTGACGAAACGCATGGCGGAGGAACTGACGAAGTACTACCAAGGCCTCGGCCTCAAGGTCTCGTACCTGCACTCCGACATCGACACGCTGGAACGCATCATCATCCTGGAGAAGCTGCGCAAAGGCGAGTTCGACGTCTTGGTCGGCATCAACCTGCTGCGCGAAGGCCTCGACCTGCCCGAGGTCTCCCTCGTCGCCATCTTCGACGCCGACAAGATTGGCTTCCTGCGCAGCAGCACCGCCCTCGTGCAGACCATCGGGCGCGCCGCGCGCAACCAGAACGGCCGCGTCATCATGTACGCCGACCGCATGTCGGACGCCATGAAGGTGGCCATCGACGAGACGAACCTGCGCCGCACCACGCAGGCCGCCTACAACAAGGAACACGGCATCACTCCGAAATCCACCGTGCGCTCAATGAAGGGCATCGAAATCGACGGCCGCAAACTCGGTGAAAAGCCGGTCCTCGTGGCACCCGAGAAACTGGCCGGGATGGACAAGTCGGCCTTCGACCGCCTCATCAAGGACCTCGAGGCCGAGATGCAGCGCGCCGCCAAGGAATGGGACTTCGAGCGCGCGGCCCTGCTGCGCGACGAGATCATGGAGCTCAAATCCAAGGGCGGGCCCAAGGACGAGCCTTCGCCCCGGGTCGCCGAGGCGCAGCACAAGGTCGAAGGGAAGGTCGGGCCTCGTCGCGGCAAAGGAAAACCGCGCGAGCCACTGCTTTGAGACCCGGGCCGATTGGAGCGCTTAAGGACCCGACAAGGGCATTGCCTCGGCGATGGCTCTGGGCACCCTGGCCGTCGTGGGCGTGGTCAACATGCTCACGGCGCTGGCATTCGGCGTGGTCGGCGCCCGCCTGCTTCGCCGCCCCGTGCAACAGCCGGACCGACTCGCCCTGCAGGCCATCGCGACCTGGTGGCTGAGCATGGGCCTGCTGGTCGCCATCCAGGCCTTTGAGGTCTTTGCGACCACCGCCGGCTACACCGACCTCCGCGTCTCCACTGCGGCGCGCTACGCCAACGCTGTACTGTTGGCCGTTGGTGGCTGGGGACTGTGCTTCCACGTGCTTTACCTTCGGACCGGCAACCGCGCATGGGCCCTTCCCCTCGCGCCCTACTACATGCTGGTCGCGGCGGGATACCTTGCTTCGGTCGCCCTCCATCCGCTTCTGCGGCTCGAGCCAACGGCCTACGAGGTCACCGGGGTGTATGACCCGCCGCTGGAGGGATCCACCGTCTGGAACCTCGTCGTCGCGGGCGTCGGCCTGCCCCTCATCGCTGTGTGCGTCCTCTACCTGCTCCTCTCGCGCAAACTCGAGCGCCGCGACCAGAAACGGCGCGCCGTCCTGGCCTCGTCGGGCATCCTGGTCTGGGTCAGCGCCGGCCTCGTGGCGCAACTGACCGGCAGCCCCTTGGCGGATTTCATCACCATCACCCTGCTGGGCCTCATGGCCGCCGTGTTGGTCCTCCTGGCGTACTTCCCGCCGGCCTGGCTCAGCCGCAACGACCCGATTGGACCCTACCTCGAGGTGCGGCACGAGCCTCCGCCCCTGCCGCCCGAGCAGCAATTGTATCAACGCTAGGATTCAAGAGCCGGCCTTCGACTCTTGCTGCGTGGTCTTGACGCCCTCCGCCATGGTCGCCCTCGGCACGCAGTCCCCCGACTTCGCGCTGCCCGACACCGAAGGCCGCCTGATTCGCCTGAGGGATTTTGACGGCAAGCCCCTCTTGGTCATCTTCCTCTGCAACCACTGCCCCTACGTCAAGCACGTCGCCAACGACCTCGCGCAGGTGACGAAGAAGTACATGGACAAGGGCCTAGCCATCGTCGGCATTAGCAGCAACGATGCAGGAGCGTACCCGGACGATTCGCCTGAGGCGATGAAGGTGGAGCACAAGCGGCGCGGCTACGCGTTCCCTTACCTCTACGACGAATCACAGGACGTCGCGTTGGCCTACGAGGCGATGTGCACGCCGGACTTCTTCCTCTACACGAAGGAGCGCCGACTGGCCTACCGCGGCCAGATGGACGACTCACGGCCGGGCAACGGGAAGCCGATTACCGCGGCGGACTTGACGGCGGCGGTGGACGCGGTGTTGGCCGGCAAGCCGACGGCAACGACGCAGAAGCCCAGCATGGGCTGCAACATCAAGTGGAAGTGAGAAATGGCTAAGGACGACGCGTCTAGACAAGAGCGAGCGACTTATGCGGCGGGTTTGTTGGCCCTGCTTTTCGCTGTCAACCCATTTTACGCCAACCTGAAGGAAACCGCGCTTCCACTCTTTGGAGACGAGTTTAACCTGGGGATGGGCTATGTCCTGTTCGCCGTTTTTCTCGGCTTGGCAGTATACTGTTACGCCCTTTCCTACGTTTCTGTGCTCAAGATGAGCTCAATGAAACAGGCGGGCGATTGGATGTACATCGGTGCAATGCTTACGCCGCCAACGTTCATTGGTTTGTTCACAATTGCAATTGTTCAGAATCTGCTAATCCCGAATCCGCATGACGCAGAGCTCTTCGGTCGCGGCCTCGCCTCTGGATTATTGATTGCAATGATGTTGCTGGCTTACTTCGCGAACAAGAAGCTGAAACAGAGAGACCAGCAGCGGAAAGAGAAGGATGGACTTCAAACTGCGTTCGATTTGGCAAGCCATGGCTTCCATCAACAGGCCGTCCTCGAAGCAACTAACGCAATGATTGGCGCTGCCGAGCGGAAGATGGGCAAAAGGCCGTTACGGCCAACCATCTTTGAAGTCTACGAATGGATCAAAGCCAATGTAAAAATCGACGTGGACGACATTGGATCCCGCTTCGAAGAAATTCGGATTGCAAGAAATGACGCGGCCCATGGTCGTGGTACCTTATCCGAAGAATCGGCGCAACGCCTCATCGAATTAGTGAGTTTGGTCATCGACAGCCTCGAGGGCCGATCGTCTCCGAGTTAAAGGAAAATGGCCAACATCAAGCAATCCAATTCCGGCCTCCAATCCTGGGCTATCCGCCATCCGAAACTGTTCCGCGTCGTGCTGAACTTCTACCCGCCGTTCCGCGGCACCGGCGCGTGGTGCACGTTCATCGCTGACGACTGGTCGGAGATGCGCATCAAGATCCCCCTCTCGCTGCGCACGCGCAACTACGTGGGGACAATCTTCGGCGGCTCCCTCTACGCCGGGATGGACCCGCACTTCATGTTCATGCTCATGCACCGCCTCGGCCCCGACTATTTGGTGTGGGACAAGGCGGCCAGTGTGCGCTTCCGCAAACCAGGACGCGGCACTCTGACCGCGGTGTGCAAGATGCCGGACGCCGAAGTGGCCGAAGTGAAGCGGTTGCTGACATCGGCGGAAAAAGTGGACCGCAACTATTCCGTGGACCTCGTCGACCAGACTGGCGTCGTACACGCCACGGTCGAGAAAGTCGTCAACGTGCGGAAACGCCGCCCGACTCCCGACTGAACCGCGGATCTCGCGGAACCCCGCGGAAACGGTTTCCGCGTTTTTCCGCGGGTTCCGCGGTTTAGTGGGTCGTCGTCAGATTGCCGCGAACCGAACAAGGAACCCCCGGA
>JBAZXE010000017.1:0-36051 GCA_041659985.1 Thermoplasmatota archaeon
TGGCTGGCCTGGAATCTCACCGGACGCCACGTCACCGACCCGACGAACGCCAGCCGGACCCTGTTATGGGACATCCACAAGGGCGCGTGGGATGCGGAACTCCTCGAACTCTTCGGTGTCCCCGAGGCGCTGCTTCCGGAGGTCGTGCCGTCGAGCAACGTCTTCGGCTCCACGGGGAACCTCTGGGCCACTGACGTCCCCGTCGCCGCCCTCGTCGGCGACCAGCAGGCCGCCCTCTTCGGCAACCACTGCTTCTCGGCGGGAGATGCGAAGAACACGTACGGAACGGGTTGCTTTGCCCTGCAGCACACGGGCGGCAAGGCGGTGGCAAGCCGGCATGGTTTGCTCACGACCCGGGCGGCGCAGGTGGACAAGCGGGCACAATTTGCGTTGGAAGGATCGGTCTTCGTCGCGGGCGCGGCCATCCAATGGTTGCGTGACGCCTTGAAGCTCATCAAGAAGGCCTCCGATGTGGACGCCCTGGCCGCGCAAGTCGAGGACTCCGGAGGCGCTTACCTCGTGCCAGCCTTCACTGGACTCGGGGCTCCGTACTGGGACCCCGAGGCGCGCGGCGCTCTCGTCGGCCTGACCCGCGGCACCGATCGTCGCCACTTGGCACGGGCCGCGCTTGAATCCATCGCGTTCCAGTCGACCGATGTCATCCTAGCCATGGAGAAGGACTCGGGGACCCCCGTTCCAAGGTTGCGCGTGGACGGAGGTGCCGCCAAGTCGCGGCCGCTCCTGCAAATGCAGGCGGACCTGTTGCAGCGTCCGGTCGTCAGGCCCGCGAACATTGAGACGACGGCCATGGGCGCCGGGTTCCTCGCGGGCCTTGCCGTCGACGCTTGGTCGCTGCAGGACCTCAAGGGCGGCAGCGCCCGTGAGACGGTCGTCACGCCAACCATGCGCAAGGGCGAGGCGGCGCAGCGAATGGCCGCTTGGCATGCGGCGGTCGCGGCGGCGCGGTCCTTCAAGCCAGGAGTTTGAGCAAGTCGTCCGCCGAGCGCGTGTTGAGCACGTCGTCTTTCTCCATCCAGCCCCGGCGGGCCTGGTCGAGCGACCACTGGATGTAGCCCAGTTCGTTGGTGGCGTGCGCGTCCGAGTCGATGGAGATGCGGACGCCGGCCTTCTTGCAGTGGTGGACGACCGTGTCCCACAGGTCCTGCCGCCGCGGCGCGCCGTCGCACTCGAAAGCCCAGCCCTGGTCCTTGGCGGCGTCGATGAGGCGCATCCAGTCGTGCTCGATGGGGTCGCGCTTGCCCATCATGCGACCAGACGGGTGGCCGAGGATGTGGGCGCGGCCGGAGGCCATCGCCGTGAGCGCGCGCTCGGTCAATTCCGTGGGCGACTGGTCCTCGCGGAAATGCAGCGACGCCACCACGACCTCAAGGTCATTGAACGCCTTGGCGGGCAAGTCGAGGCGGCCGTCCTTGAGGATGTCCACCTCGGCGCCCTTGAGGATGCGGAAGTCGACGCCCTTGTCCTCGAATCCCCGGTTGAGGCGGTCGACGAGTTTGAATTGAGCCTGGAAACGCGCCCACGGCATGCCTCCGGCAATCGCCGTCCGCGGCGTGTGGTCCGTGACTGCCATGTAGCGCAGGCCGCGCTTGATGGCGGCCTTCGCCATCGATTCGAGGCTGCTTTGCCCATCGGTCGCGTTGGTGTGCGTGTGCAGGTCGCCCTGCAGGTCGGACATCTCGACGAGTCGAGGCATCTTGCCGCCTTGGGCCGCCTGTACTTCGCCGCGATCCTCGCGCAATTCCGGCGGAATGGGAGCCAGCCCGAGCGCCTTGTAGACGCCCTCCTCCGTCGCGCCGGCCAACTGCTTCGTCCCGGCGAAGAGTCCGTACTCGTTGAGCTTCCACTCCTTCGCCGCCGCAAGGGCGCGCAAGGCGACGTTGTGGTCCTTGCTGCCGGTGAAATACACCAGGGCGGCTCCGAACGATTCCGCGGGGACGACGCGCAGGTCGACCTGCAGCCCCTTGGACAGCCGCACGGACATCTTCGTCGGCCCGCGGTTGAGCACCTTGGCGACGTCGGCATGGCCGGCCAATGCGTCCATCGCGGCGTCCGCATCCCCGACGGCGACGAAGTCGAGGTCGGCCACGGTGTCGCGCCGGCGACGGTAGCTTCCTGCAGCCTCCACGCCCTCCACGCCCTTGGCCTTGGCGATGGTTTGCCGCAGCTGGTCGGCCACTGGGACCAGGAAGGGCCGGATGCTGCGCGGCGGGGGGCCGCCGGGCTGCGCCTGGAGCGCCTCAAGGAGGGTGGCTTCCAGCGTCGCGCCGAAGCCGGGCAACGATTGCAATCGGCCTTCACTCGCTGCGCTTTCGAGGTCGGCGCGGCTGGTGATGCCCGCCGCGAAGAGCTGCCTGGCCCGCTTCGGGCCGAGGCCAGGGACGGCGACCAGTTCGACGAGTCCGGCCGGGAGCGTCTTGCTGCGTGTCTTGCCGGGCGCGGCACCCGTTTTCACGATGGTACGCACGGTTTCAGCAAGGGCTTCGCCGATGCCGGGAATCTGCTCGAGGTCCTGGCCGGTGGCGACCAGGAGGGCGACGGACTTGCTCAACCCGGCGATGGAGCGGGCGGCCTTGTGGTAGGCGCGCACGCGGAACGCGTCGGCCCCCGACAGCGCGAGGAGGTCGGCCTGCTCGTCGAGAATGCGGGCCACCTGCTCGTTCGTGACCGGCACGCCCCGCCCATCGGCTGCGGGGTCTTGGGGTTGCTGCTGCTCTCGGCCAACTGACTGCCTGACATTTTATCCGATGGGTCTTGCTTCTGCGTTTGCCGCCGTGTCGATTGAGCCTACCGAAGCCCGGCATCGCGCGAACGACTCGTTTGCTTTGGTCACGGCGCTAACAGGAATGGGGGCGGTCATAACGGCCGCTTTGGCCATAACGGATTTTGCGAGAGCAATTACCGCGCTTGTCTCACTTGCTCTGCTGCTAGTCTGCGGGGGCGTTGTGGTTGCTTGGCGTAGCAATGCTTCCAGGGTGCACGACCAAAAGGCTGCAGGACAAGTCACTCCAAGCAGCGTTCAGCCTGCCGCCCCGTTGGGAAAAAAACCGTCGGGCAAAAGCGCGCGGTCGTTGCCATCCCGAATCGAGCGGGTCTTTGTCATCCAGTACAATGACGTAAAGACGATTTCGTTTGAGGCGTTCAAAGGAGTCGTCGTAAGCGTACTAGTTGAGTCAAACAATCCGGTTAGCGTCTGGATCATGGATTCGATTGATTTTCTTCGCTTCGACGACACCGGAGAATTGCATCTCCCCCTTGACGGAGCGGCCGACGTCCTGCGGGCCACGCTTTCGGCGAGTATCCCGAGTCGAGACGCCTACTTCGTCGTGGTCGAAAATGGCGATGTGACCGCCCAGGTGCGGGTCGTTGTCGAGTTCAACGCAAACTAAGCTTTCGCGGCCTTCAACGCGTCGCTCAGGACGTCCATAGCGCCGTCGATCTGTCCCTTCGTGACGTTGAGCGCGGGGATGACGCGCAGGCTCGACTTGCCGCAGCCGAGAAGGATGAGGCCGCGTTTCCAGCAGCCCTCCTCGATGGCCTTCTGCATCTTCGGGTTGGGTGTTCCGCCCTGCGTCTTGCCCGGCTTGACGAATTCAATCGCTTGCATGAGGCCCAGTCCGCGGCGGTCGCCGATGGCCTCGTGAGTGTCCTTGAGCTCCTCGAGGCGCTTCTCGAGATGCTTGCCGAGTTTGGCGGAGTTCTCAACCAGCTTCTCTTTCTGCAGGACGTCGAGTGTCGCGAGGCTGGCGGCGCAGCCGAGGACGTTGCCGCCGTAGGTGTTGGAGTGTTTGCCCTGCTCGCGGAAGTCCAGCTTGGCGCGGAACACGCAGGCGCCGATGGGCATCCCCGATCCCATGGCCTTGGCGAGGCTCACGATGTCGGCACGCACGCCAAAGTGCTCCGAGGCGAACCACTTGCCCGTCCGGCCGAACCCGGTTTGCACCTCGTCGGCGACCAGGAGGATGCCGTGGTCGTCGCAGACCTTGCGCAGCATCTTGGGGAACAGTTTCGGGGGCACGACGTAGCCGCCCTCGCCCTGCACGGGCTCCCAGAAGATGGCGGCCGTTTCCTTTGCGGGGCAGACGGCGTCCAGGATGGATTCGATGTGCTCGATGGCGCGGTTGGCCAATTCCTGCGGCTCCGCGTAGCCGTCAATCTTCCAGGTGTTGCGGTACGGGTTGGGGAAGGGCGCGTGGACGACGCCGGGCATCCCCGGGAAGAAGGCTTCGCGGTGGCGGGCCTTGGACGCAGTCAGGGCGAGGCTGCCTTGCGTGCGGCCGTGAAAGGCGCCCATGAAGGCCAGGAACATGTGGCGGCCCGTCGCGGCCTTGGCGACCTTGATGGCCGCCTCGTTGGATTCGGTGCCGCTTTGGGTGTAGAACACCTTCGTCGGGCCCTGGACGGGGGCGATGGCGCCCAGGCGTTCAGCCAAGGTCACCTGTTGGTCGTAGTAGAAATCGGTGCCTGCGAAATGCACGAGCTTGGCCGCTTGGTCCTGGATGGCCTTGACGACCGTCGGGTGGCTGTGCCCGGTGTTGAGGACGCCGATGCCGGCGCAGAAATCCAAGAGAACGTTGCCGTCCGCGTCCTCGACGATGACGCCCTTGCCGCGCACGGCGGTCACGGGGGCGGTCTTCGTCGTGGTGGCCAACGCGGCGTCGTCGCGCGCCACGATGGCTTGCGAGCGCGGGCCAGGCAGGGCCGTCTTGAGGCTGGGTCTTGTCTCCGTTCCGGTGATGGCCATGGCGCGATTCCTACGAAATCCGTATCCTTGGTAAACCAGGGTTGGGGATAGGCCTGCCGGTGCTGTTCCGGGGGTAAACTACGAAATTCGCGGTGGTCGGGGTATATGAATGACCGCGGGGTCGCGCGGCCCATGGCGATGACGGACATCCTGCTGGCCCTGGTGCCGCTCTTCGTCGTCGTCGACCCCCTGGCCTCCATCGGCCTCTACCTCGGGCTGACGCAGCGCAACACTGCTGCCGAGCGCAACGCCATCGCCGTCAAGGCCGCTCTCTTCGCCAGCTGCGTCCTCTTGGTCTTCGCCTTCCTCGGCCGCCAACTCCTGGACTATCTCGGCATCGAGCTCTACTCCCTGCAGGTGGCCGGCGGGATCCTGCTCACCATCATCGGCCTCAACATGCTCAAGGAAGGCGAGGAGCCCGGCCACCACGACGTCGACGCCGACGCCTTGCCCGTGCACACGGGAGGCAGCACCTCGGCGCTGCCGAAACGGCACGACCCGAGCCTGGTGCCTCTCGGGCTCCCTATGCTGGCGGGTCCGGGCGCCATCTCGCTGGTCATCGTGCAGACCACCTCGTTCGGGTTCCCCACCATCGGCGTCGCAATCGCGCTCACCATGGCTGCGGCCCTCGCCATCCTCCTCATCGCCAGCAAGGCGCAGCGCTTCATCGGCGAGAACGGCGCGCGCGTCATCACCCGCATCATGGGGTTGCTCACGGTCGCCTTCGCCGTGCAGTACATCTTCGACGGCGTCAACGGCTGGCTCGCGACGCGCTGACGACGACCGACGAAACAGGGATTACGGGAAGAACGGGAAACCGCTTCCAAAGAAAATTCCTGTTCCGGTCGTCGGGTCAGAGGCCGATTTCCGGCAGCCGGCCACGCAATCCAGCCGCCTTGAGTTCGCCGAGAGTTCGCGCCGAGTTCTCCGGCCGCAAGGGGCACAAGACGCACAGTGGTTCCGCATCGCAGCACGCCGCACGACGTCGTTGCGGGTCATCCATCGCGCAGGCCATGTCCATCCCTCAAATCGGGGCGGATCCGTTGAATCCGCCTAGCCGTGTTCCTTGAGAATGAGCCGGCTGCGCGTCGCCTGCGTCCCGGGGACCTCGCGGATGCGGTCGATGATGGCGTTGAGGTCGGACGTGTTGGGGCAGTCAGCCACGACGACGATGTCGTTCTCACCCGTCACTTCCCACACCGACTCGACGCCGTCCCAGGAGCGGATCTTCGTCGCCACCTCGGAGGTGTTCACGTTGTTGGTGACGGAGACCTCGATGAGGGCCTTGACGTGCGACCCGGCCGTCCGGATGGTGAAGCGGCGAATCGTGCCGTCGTCGACCATGCGCTTGATGCGGGCGCGGACGGTGCCTTCCGACGTGCCGACCGATTCGGCGATCTCCGTGAAGGATTCGCGGGCGTTGTCGCGAAGGATGGCAAGGATTTGGCGGTCCACGTCGTCCATGGCAGGCATCCTTGCGAGCATCGGGGCCTTCTTGCGCTTTTCGTAGCGGCGAAATGGGCGCCTTCGCTGCGTTCCGGGCCCATTTGCTGGCGACCTGCGAGCGCCGGTGCGGCCTCGCTCCGCTCGCCGGCAAACCAACGAGGATCGGTTCCTCAATCCTCTTGAACGGGTCCCGGCGTCGCGCCGCCCATGCGTCTCCCGCTGGCCCTCCTGTCCATCCTCGCTTTGGTCGCCGGTTGCCTGGATTCTACGGTCTCCGACGACCCGGCGTCACCGGCCGGTTGTCCGCCGTCGGCCCTCGACCAGGCTGGTCTGCGCATCGTGCCCACCACCGTCGACCCCATCGATGACAACCTCGACAACGCCACCGTCTTCGAGACGACGAACGTGCGCACGTGCTCGCTCCCCGCCATCGGCTGGAGCGCCCTCGACTCCGACGGCACCCCCCACAAGTACCTCGGGGAGCTGGACATGCGCGGCGACCTCGACCTCGGAGCGGTGGCGGTCGTCGGCTCCGGTGAGCCCGGCCGCGTCTACGTCGTGGACATCGCCGACCGAGCCAACCCGACCGTTCTCTCCTTCATCGACCAACCGGGGGCCCATGTCACCGACGTCAAGATCTCCGAGGACGGCAAGATCCTGTACACGGCCAGCCAGGCGCTGCCCAGCCTAGAACTGTTGACCGGCACCGCGCCCACCGTGGCCGCTTCGTCGGGCTTCACAGCGTACAACATCGAGGACCCGGCCAACCCGCGATACCTGGGAACCATTCCCGATGAACGCATGGGCTGCCACATGATGGACCCCGTCCAGGTCGCCGTCAACCAGGATGCCCTCATGTGCGTCTCGCAGCACGTCAAGTCGTACCTCGTGCAACGCGACGGCCCGGCCCTGGTCTCCCTCGGGTTCGTCGAATATGTTCCCAACGGCGAGACTGGCGTGCCGACGCCGGTCGGCTTGCCGGTCGCCGGTGACCCGACCTGCGCCGGCCTCCCGCAAGTGGGCCTCGCCCTGTGCGCGTTGAGCTCCGGCCCGCACGACATGACGGCGTTCCACGAAGGCGGCGCTTTCGGCGAAGGCAAGTCCTACCTCGTCGTCAGCCACTGGGACGAGGGCGTCAAGGTTCTCGACATGACAGACGCGCCCAGCATCACAGAGGTCGGCGCTTGGAACGGCGAAGGCGCCGAGCACTACGCGGGCAACGTGCACACGGCGATGATGGTCATGGTCGGCACGCAGCGCTACATCGTCGCGAGCCCCGAGTACACGTCGACCGGCACCGTCCCCGGCCTGTGGGTCCTCGACGCCACCGACTTGGGTGACCTCAAACTCGTCGCCGAATGGTACCACCCCGGCCTGCACGACTCGCAAGGTCTCTTCCTCACGACGCACCAGTGGCAGATCGCCCCGACGGGCGCCGACGTGGGCCCCGACGACGTGAGGATCTACCTCACGATGAACCACGGCGGCCTGTGGGTGTTGGACTTCGGCGCCATCCTGCGCGGCGACGACCAAGGGGCCATCCTCGGCTTCAACCTCGCACGCACGCCCATCCCCGAGGACCACGTCGCGAACGCCATCTTGAGCATGTGGGACGTCAACGTCGTGGACGGCTACATTTACGGAACCGACCGAGCCACCGGATTGTGGGTTTTCCATTACGCCGGCGACGAACTCGGAGACTCCAGGCTCAACGGCTTCGCGTAAACCGTTGAAGCGGCGCCCGCCGCCCCGAGACAACGAACCCCCGGAAACGCACGGAACCGGCCCATTGGAACAGTGGGTTTCTGTGGGCTCCGCGGTTTCCGTGTTTGGTGGGCGCAGCTGACGAGTCGAGGGCCGTCCAGGCCATCCCCCTACGGGGGATGATGCTTCGCAGCACTCGACGGAAGCCTTTTGCGCGACACCCGTCGTGGGCGTTCCCGCACCCAATGGCCGCGGCACCCAAAAAAGGCGAATCTACGGGCCGGAAACTCGTCATCGTCGAATCGCCGACGAAGTCGAAGAAAATCCAGCAGTACCTGCCCAAGGGCTACACCGTCGATTCGTGCGTGGGCCACATCCGCGACCTGCCCTCGAGCAAAGCCGACATCCCTGCCGAGATCAAGGGCAAGAAATGGGCCGACTACGGCGTCGACCTCGAAAACGACTTCGCTCCTTACTACGTCACGATTCCGGGCAAGCAGAAGGTCATCAGCGGCCTCAGGGCCCTCCTCAAGGGTGCCGACGAGTTGTTCCTCGCGACGGATGAGGACCGCGAAGGGGAAAGCATCAGCTGGCACCTGGTCGAGGCCCTCAAGCCCAAGGTGCCGGTGCGCCGCATGGTCTTCAACGAGATCACCAAGGATGCCATCCTGCGCGCCCTGGCCTCGCCGCGCACCATCGACATGAACCTCGTGCAGGCGCAGGAGACCCGCCGCATCCTCGACCGCCTCTACGGCTACGCCCTCTCGCCACTGCTGTGGAAGAAAGTCGGAGGCGGCCTCTCCGCCGGCCGCGTGCAGTCGCCCGCCATCCGCCTCGTTGTCCTGCGCGAACGCGAACGCCGCGCCTTCGTCCCCGCGTCGTACTGGGGCCTCACGGCCGTCCTGAACCGCGACGGCGACTTCGAGGCGCGCCTTGTCGCTGTCTCGGGCAAGAAAGTCGCCACTGGCAAGGATTTCGACAAGGACACCGGCAAGCTTGCCGCAGGCAAAGACGTCCTGCAACTCGCCGAGGTCCAGGCCAAGGACCTCAAGCAGCGCCTCGAGGCCAAGTCCACGGTGTGGACGGTCAGCGACGTCGCCGAGCAGCAACGCCAATCCAGCCCGGAAGCACCGTTCGTTACTTCGACCCTGCAACAGGAGGCGAACAACCGCCTCAACCTCTCCGCGCGCCAAGCGATGCAGACGGCGCAGCGGCTCTTCGAGAACGGGTTCATCACGTACATGCGAACCGACTCGACCAACCTCAGCGAGGAAGGCATTGCCGGAGCACAGGACGCCGTCAAGGCGGAGTTCGGCGCCGAGTACCTGCACCCGACGAAGCGCACCTACGAGGGAAAGCAGCAGAAGGGCGCCCAGGAGGCGCACGAAGCCATCCGTCCCGCCGGCCGCGACTTCGTCCACCCGGGCAAGACCGGGCTCTCCGGCGTCGACCTCGCGCTCTACCGCCTCATCTGGATGCGCACCCTGGCGTGCCAGATGGCCAACGAGCGCTACACCTCCACGACGGTGACCGTCACCGCCCTCGAAGCCACCTTCACGGCTTCCGGCAAGCGCGTCGATTTCGCTGGTTATCGCGCCGCGTACGGCGCCACCGAGGACGAGGAAGGCTCGCTGCCGAAGATGGCCAAGGGCGACAAGCCATCGTGCAAATCGGTCACCGCGGAGGGGCACGAGACGAAGCCCCCCGCGCGCTACACGGAAGCGACCCTCGTCAAGGCCCTCGTCGATGAACGCATCGGCCGCCCCAGCACGTACGCGGCCATCTTGCAGACCATCCAGGACCGCGGCTACGTCATCCCCAAGGGCAAGGCGCTGGTGCCCAGCTTCACCGCCTTCGCCGTCGTCGGCCTCCTGGAGAAGCACTTCCCCAAGCTCATCGACCTGCAGTTCACGGCCGACATGGAGGAGAAGCTCGACCAGATTGCCGCCGGCGACCTGCAGTGGGTCCCGTTCCTCACCGAATTCTTCCTCGGCAAGAATGGCTTGCAGGCCGAAATTGAACGCCGCATGAAAACGATTGACCCCGCCGACGGGCGCACCGTCGACCTCGGCAAGGGCTTCCCCTACTCCGTCAAGATCGGCCGCTTCGGTCCTTACATCGAAGTGGAGAGCAAGGGCGAACGGCTGTCGGCAAGCATCCCGGAATCCATCACGCCCGACGAACTGGACGCCGCCACCGTCGAACGTCTCCTCAAGCAGAAGGCGGAAGGACCGAAGAGCCTCGGTGAAGACCCTGCGACGGGGCTTCCGGTCTACGTGCTGGACGGCCGCTTCGGCCCGTACTACCAACTTGGCGACGTCGAGGAAGGCTCCAAGACCAAACCCAAGAGAGCCAGTCTACCGAAGGGCAAGACTCCGGAGACCGCGGACATGCAGGAGGCCCTCTTCCTGCTCTCGCTTCCCAAATTCCTCGGCGAGCACCCGACCGGCGGCAACGTCCTCGTCGGCCTCGGTCGCTTCGGGCCCTACGTCCTGCACGAGAACGGCGACGCGAAGGAATACCGCAGCATCCAGCCCGACCGCCTGCGCGTCATGGCTCTCGGCGAAGCGCTCGACCTGTTGGCCAAGCCGAAGCAGGGCCGCGGCGGCCGCGGCCAGGCGACGGTGCTGCGCGAACTTGGCCCGCACCCCGAGGACGGCAAGCCGGTGAACATCCTCGACGGCCGCTACGGGCCGTACATCAAGCACGGCGAGGTCAACGCCAACGTCCCCAAGGGCACCGCCGTCGAGGCCGTCACCATGGACGTCGCCGTGGCCGCCATCGCGGAACGCGCCGCGCGTGGCCCCCCGACGAAGAAGAAAGCCCGCCGCCGCAAGGCGTGACGACGACAACAAGGAAACCACGGAAAACGCGGAACCCCTTCTTTCTCGCGTCGGTTCCGTGGGTTCCGTGGGTTCCTTGTTCAGCCATTCGGCGAAAGCGCTGAACCTTCAGAATTAAGACGCCTTCCTGTGTCGCGCCACCCGCGCACCGTTGGTCTAGTGGTATGACTTCAGCCTTCCAAGCTGTCAGCTCGGGTTCGAATCCCGAACGGTGCACTGAAGCAGAGGACGGGCGAGCGTAGCGAGCAAGGACGGTTGCTTCAGTGCAGCGAGTCCGCAACGAGACGAGCGGACCGGCCGCCCGTCGTGAGACGGGCGGGCGGGGCACGGCAACGCAGCAGCGCTGCCGTCCTATTGTCGCGTCAACCGCGCCACCTTGAACGCCACCCCAAACCCCGTGGGCAGGATGAGTTGGCGCAACCGCAGGTAATCGGAGGTTCCCTGCATCGTCGTGCGGTCGATGCGGTTGATGGCCTCGAAGGCGCCGTGCCGGATGAGGAACGCCTCCTGCGTCTCCAACACCGTCGCAAACCCATGTCCGGTGGCCTGCTGCGCGAGCTCGGCGAAGTCAACGTCGGCGGTGAGGTCCACCGTGCCGGGCTCGGCCAGCGGGTCGGCGAAATCGTGGCCGTGGAACGCACGGGCCTCGCGGGCGGGGCCGGTCGCGCCGTAATCGACGATCAGGGCAAAGGCGGCTCCGGCCTGCTTGAGACTGGCGAGCCAGGAGTCGTTGGTCGGCATGCGGACGCGACGGGCGCCTTCCTCAATCAAGGGCCATGCCTCGTCGGTCCGGCCAAGCAGGCTCCAGACGAACTTGTCGCCCGCCAATCCTACGCCGACTTCGTGCCAAGCCCCCGCGCGCTGCTCGAACAGGTCGAAGGCCAAGGCGTCGAGGAACTCGTTGGCCACGACGGCGTCGAACCGGGCCGGTGGCTCTTCCAGCCAGCGGCCGCCCTTGATGGCGGGACCAGGCCGCACGTCGATGGCGGTCCACCGCGCCGGGACGGCAAGGCGGCGCAACTCCCACATGGCGTCGCGGGCAAGGGCCCCGGTGCCGGCGCCGAACTCGACGACCTCCCAGGCCTTCGGCTTGCCCGCGGCCTTCCACGCCTCGGCCAGCTCGCGGGCGATGCAGTGCGCGAAGAACGGGTGCAACGTCGGACTGGTGGCGAAATGCGTGCCCTGCCCGACGCCGGCCGGGTGGCGGCCCCGGGCGTAGAATCCGCCCTCTGAGTCGTACAGGCAGGCGTCCATCCACGCGCGGAACGGCATGGGCCCGCCTCGGCGGATGCGCTCTCGCAACCGGTTGCCTAGACTCGGCGCCACGACGGCGCGACTCGAGCCCGCGTGAAAACCTCTCCTTCGCCTGGAATCGTCATGCCAACCCCTATAAGCGACCCTCCTGTCGGCGGCCAAAGGGGGCTTGTCTACGGCGTCCGAGGCTCTGAACTACCTCCCGATGGCGATTCTGGGCGTCGTCGCGTTCGCCCTCGTCCTCGTGACCCTCATCGGGAACAAGGTCCTAGGGCCCAAGAAGGGGTCCGTGAACAAGCTCACGTCGTACGAGTGCGGCGAAAAAGCGACGCCCGGCGCGCGCGGCCCGATCGATGTTCAGTACTACATGTACATCCTGACGTTCCTCGTCTTCGACGTCGAGGCGATGTTCCTCATTCCCTTCGCCTTGAAGTTCAGGACGCTGGGCTGGGGCCCCATCCTCGCCATTGCCATGTTCGTGGGCCTCATCCTCGTCGGCTACGTCTGGGAAATCAAGAAGAAACTTCTCACTTGGAGAACCCTCGAATGAGCGCCGAATCTGTGGCCGTTGCGGCCGCCCCCGCCGAGGTCCCCGCCTACGACCCCGCCAGCGAGCGCATTCCTATCGTCGTCGAGGAGCAGCACGAGGGCATCATCGTCACCGTCGCCTCGAAGATCTTCAATTGGGGCCGCAGCAACTCGCTCTGGCCCTTTACCTTCGGCCTGGCGTGCTGCGCCATCGAGATGATCACGGCCCAGGGCCCGACGCATGACATGAGCCGCTTCGGCTCCGAGGTCTCGCGCGCCAGCCCGCGCCAGTGCGACCTCATGATCGTGCCCGGCACGGTCACGAAGAAGATGGCGCCGCGCATCAAGAATCTCTACGACCAGATGGCCGACCCGAAGTACGTCATCGCCATGGGCGCCTGCGCCACCAACGGTGGCCCGTACCAGGAATCCTACTTCGTCGTCAAGGGCGTGGACAAGATCATCCCGGTCGACGTCTACATCCCCGGCTGCCCGCCGCGCCCCGAGGCCCTCCTCGACGGATTGCAGAAGCTGCAGCAGAAGATCCGCGACCAGAACCACACCTTGGAGCTTGGATTCTGATGGCCGACCCCGCCCCCGCTGCCAAGCCGGCCGCCCCCGCTGTCTCCGCCGCCCCCGCCGCGCCTGCCGCCAGAGCCACCGGCGACGCCGCGATGATCCAGGACGCGCACGCCGCCGACGTGCTGCGCTACGAAGTCTTGGAAGATGGAATCGGCGTCCTCGTCTGCTCACCAGACGGGATCTTCGCCGTCGCCGCCGAGGCCAAGGCCCTCGGCTACCGCCTCCTCTCCAACCTCAGCGCATACGACCGCCCCGACCACTTCGGGGTCCTCTACTGCTTCGTCAAGGCCGCTGCGACGCCCGCCGAGTTCGCTGAACTGCGCCTGCGCGTCGTCATGCCCAAGGCTGCCGGCGAACCCGTCTGCCCCAGCCTCGAGTCCCTGTTCCCCGCCGCCGGCTGGCACGAGCGCGAGATGTTCGACATGTACGGCATCAAGTTCGACGGCAGCTCCGACCTGCGCCGCATGTTCCTGCCCGAGGGCTGGACCGGCCATCCCATGAGGAAGGACTACAAGGAAGCCGAGCAGTTCGTCGCCCTTCGCGAAGGCGAAGACGTCGTCGTGAAGTCCGCTGAGGAGGGTGCCTGGTAATGGCGATGGTGGATTTCGCCAACCCCAAGATGCCGGACGGCCGCGCCCCCATGACGCAGCTCATGACGATGAACATGGGCCCCCAGCACCCGTCCACGCACGGCGTGCTGCGCCTCAAGCTTCTCCTCGACGGCGAAATCGTCGTCGACGTCGAACCCGTCATCGGCTACCTCCACCGCGGCTCCGAGAAGATTGCGGAGAACATGCACTGGATCAAGTTCATCCCCCTCACGGACCGGATGGACTACGTCAGCGCCATGCACAACAACCACGGCTACGTCCTCGCCGTGGAGAAACTGCTGGGCGGTCCCGACCAGCAAATCGTCTCCGAGCGCGCCGAGCACATCCGCGTCTTCGCGGCCGAACTCAGCCGCCTGTGCAACCATCTCTTCTGGATGGGCACGTTCATGCTCGACCTCGGCGCCATCTCGCCGCTGTTCTACGCCCTGCGCGAACGCGAGGAGATCCTCGGCTTCCTTGAGGAGCTCAGCGGCGCCCGCCTCACGTTCAACTACTTCCGCTTCGGCGGCGTCAAGTACGACCTGCCGCAGGACCCGACGTACCTGCCGCGCGTCAAGGAATTCCTCGCCAAGATGCCGGCGCAGGTCGCCGAATACGAGCGCCTGCTGAAGAAGAACGACATCATCGTTGGCCGTCTCACCGGCACCGGCCCCCTCACGCGCGAGCAGGCCCTCGACTGGGGCGTCACCGGTCCGATGCTCAGGGCCACTGGTGTGGCGCACGACCTGCGCAAGGTCGCCCCCTACTCCATCTACAAGCAACTCAACTTCGACGTCCCCACGACGACGCAGTCGGACTGCTACGGCCGCCTGCAACTGCGCTGGGCCGAGATGCTGCAGACCGTCCGCATTCTCGACCAGGTCATCGACCGCCTCGAGAACCGCAACCTCGACGGCCTCCACCTCAACCCGGACTACGCCGGTGGCAAGATCCTGCGCATCAAGGCCAAAGGCGAGGCGTACGCGCGCATCGAGCACCCCAAGGGCGAGTACGGCTGCCACGTCATCGGGGACGGCAAGCAGAACCCCAGCCGCGTGCACGTCCGCGCCCCCAGCTTCGCCAACCTGCAGGTGCTTCCCATCATGGCCCGCGGCCAGAAGATTGCTGACCTCATCGCCACCCTCGGCAGCATCGACATTGTTCTGGGCGACGTGGACCGGTGATCTGAATGGCTTCCCTCACGAACTTCGTCGACATCGGCCTGAAGGCCATTGGCTGGGACGCCCCGCACTGGGTCGACCTCAGCATCGCCTCCGTTATTGGCGCCGTCCTGCTCTTCACCGTCGTCCTGTCCATCGGCGGCCTCTTCACCTTCGCGTTCCGCCGCATCTTCGCCCGCATGGGCCAACGCCGCGGCCCCAACCGCGTCGGCCCGCAGGGCATCCTGCAGTTCCTCGCCGACGGCGCGAAACTCATTTCCAAAGAGGACATCCGTCCCGCCAAGGCCGACAAACTCGCCTGGACCGCCGCCCTCTACGTCGCCGTCGTCTTCACCGTCATGGCTTGGGCCGCCATCCCGTGGAGCCGCGACCTCGTGTTCTCCAACGTCGGCACCGGCGTGCTCCTGATTCTCGCCATGGGGGCCATCGCGCCGCTGGCGGAGATCATGGCCGGCTGGGGCTCCAACAACAAGTACTCCCTGTACGGCGGCGTCCGCGCGGCGGCCCTCGACGTCAGCTACGAGATCCCCATGGTGTTCTCCGTCGCCGCGATCGTGCTCATCACCGGCAGCCTCTCCACCGTCGACATCGTCGAAGGCCAGAGCCACGGCTCGTTGGGCATGATTCCGTTCGGCTGGTTCATCGTCCCGCAGATTCTCGGCTTCGTCATCTTCCTCATCACGGCGCTGGCCAAGGCCGGCCTCGTGCCCACCGACCTCGCCGAGTCGGAGTCCGAGCTTGTCGCCGGCTTCACGACGGAATACAGCGCGATGCGCTTTGGCATGTTCTTCGTCGTGCTGTTCTCGAATGTGTTCTTCGTGAGCGCCATGATCACCATGCTCTACCTCGGCGGCTGGTCGGCGCCCTTTGGCAACGAGCTGCCGTTCCTCACCATCATCCCCACCCCGCTGTGGTTCCTCGGCAAGGCGCTGCTGATGTCGTTCGTCGTCTTCTGGATCTGGATCACGCTGCCGCGCGTGCGCGTCGACCAGTACCTCAACGTCGCCTGGAAGGTCCTGCTCCCCTTGTCCATCCTCAACTTCGTCGTGACTGCCGTGCTGATCAAGAGCGGGGTGCTGTGATGGCCAACATTCCCCTCGTCCCCATCCTGCAAGGCATGGGCGTCACGCTGCAGAACTTCTTCGGCAAGCCCGTCACGGTGAGCTACCCGGAGGAGAAGCGCCCCGTGGCCGACCGCTTCCGCGGCCGCATCTACCTCAAGCTCGAGACGTGCATCGGCTGCACGCTGTGCGCGCAGGCCTGCCCGAATGGCTCCTGCTACATGGTCGACTACGACCCCGGCTTCGACACGCCGCAGAACAAGCGCAAGAAGTTCCCCGCCGTCGAGGTCTCCAAGTGCATGTACTGCAGCCTCTGCGAGGAGGCCTGCCCGACGGACAGCATCCGCATGGGCAAGGAGTACGAGACCGCCGCCTACGTGCGCGACTTCGACTACAAGCCTGACCGCCTCAGCCAGAACGAGGCCGCTCTTGGACGGGGGCCGTACAAATGACCTCCCTCGGCGAAACCGTCTCCTTCGTCGCCATCGCGGCCGTCATCCTCGGCGGTGCCCTGGCATCCGTGCTCTCCAAGCGCACGTTCCACGCCGTCATGTTCCTCGGCGCCGTCCTCGTCGCCATGGGCGCCCTGTTCATCCTCCTGGGCAGCGCCCTCGTCGGCATCATCCAGGTCCTGGTCTACGTCGGCGGCATCCTGACGCTGTTCATCTTCGCCGTCATGTTCGTGACCGGCGATGAAGAGGAGGCCCAATCGTGAAGGCCCGCTCCCGCACCCTCCTCATCGGCGCCACCGTCGCCTTCGCCCTGTTTGCCGTCATGGCCCTCATCGTCGCCGGCACAGAGCCCTGGCAGGGCGACTCCGGAAGCGAAGCCGCGACCGAATCCGCCAACGACACGCAGGCCGTCGTCGATTCGCTCTTCGGCCCCAACGTCATCGCCTTCGAGGTCCTCGGCATCCTGCTCACCGCCATCATGATCGGAGCCCTCGTCATCGCTCGCCCCCTCGACGCGCAGTCCGACTCGGAGCGCTACTCGCACCCGACGGCCGCCCAGGTCGCCGAATCCGACCACGCCAGCAACGTCAAGGAAACCATGGCCCGCACCGCCGCCGCCTCCGACCCCCGGGAGGTTCCGAAATGATTCCGCTCGCCTGGTCCGTGACGCTGGCCTGTGCCCTCTTCGCCGTCGGTGTCTTCGGTCTCCTGACCCAGCGCAGCGCCCTGCGCATCCTGGTCTCCACGGAGTTCATCCTCAACGCGGCGAACATCAACTTCGTCGCCTTCGCCAACGCCCGCGGCGACCCCCACGGCCTCGTGCTGACCTTCTTCAGCATCGCTTTGGCCGCCGCCGAAGCCGCGGTCGGCCTCGCCATCCTGATTCACCTGTACCGCCACGTGCGCACCGTGGACGTCACGCAGAGCACCATGCTGAGGTGGTAAGCCCATGAACAGCCTCCCGAACCTTCTTCTCCAGGCGCACAGCGCGTCCTCTGAACTCGTTCAGGCCTTCGACTGGGCCCAGCCGGAACTCATCGCGGCCGCCCTTGTCGTCGGCCTGCCGCTCGTCGCCGCCCTTGCTATCTTCCTCACCGGCAAGACGATGTGGCGCGGCGGCGGCGCCGTCGCCATCGCGGCAGTCGCCGGTTCGTTCCTCGCGAGCCTCTACCTGTTCTACAACCACATCATCGGAGGGGCCGAGGTCGCGGACTACTCGGGCGCCTGGTTCCACGTCGGCACCTACGCGTTCACCGTCGGCTTCCTGCTGGACAACCTCGCCGTGTGGCTCGCCACCATCGTGAGCCTGCTGTCGCTGCTCATCATCATCTTCTCGACGTCGTACCTCTCCGACGAGACCGACGGGAAGCTGCGCCGCTACTACGCCGTCAAGGCGCTCTTCGTCGCCGGCATGCTGGGAACCGTCCTCATGGACAACTTCCTGCTGATGTTCATCTTCTGGGAGATCATGGGCCTCTGCTCGTACCTCCTCATCGGCTACTGGTACCACAAGGAATCCGCCGCCCGCGCCGCGAAGAAGGCCTTCCTCGTCACCCGATTGGGCGACATCTTCCTCTTCCTCGGCATCGTCCTGCTCTTCGTCACCTTCCACACGCTGTCGTACCGCGAGCTGTTCCACCACCCCGACCTCCTCATGCACAAGTCCACCCTGTTCTGGGCGGGCCTGTTCATCTTTGGCGGAGCCGTCGGCAAGTCGGCGCAGTTCCCTCTCGACCTGTGGTTGCCCGACGCCATGGAAGGCCCCACGACTGTCTCGGCGCTCATCCACGCCGCCACGATGGTCAAGGCCGGTGTCTACCTCGTCGCCCGCAGCTTCCCGCTGCTGCTTCTCAACCCGGACCTCTTCCTCGTCATCGGCGTCATTGGCGGCATCACTGCCATCTACACGGCGACGATGGCCTTGGTCGCGCTCGACATCAAACGCGTTCTGGCCTTCTCCACGCTGAGCCAGCTGGGCTACATGTTCCTCGCCCTCGGCGCGGGCGGCGTCCTCTACGTCAAGACCGGCTCCGGCGTCGGCTTCACCGCCGCGATGCTGCACCTGATGAACCACGCGTTCTTCAAGGCCCTCCTGTTCTTGGGCAGCGCCTCGGTCATTCTGGGGATGCACCACCACCAGGACCTGCGCGAGATGGGCGGCCTGAAGGCCAAGATGCCCAAGACGTACTGGACGATGCTCATCGGCAGCCTCTCCATCGCCGGCATCATCCCGCTCTCGGGTTTCTGGTCCAAGGACGAGGTCCTTTCCACCGCCTTCGAGGCCGGCAAGGAGAACTCCGTCTTCTTCCTCCTCTGGGTCTTCGGCATCCTGACCGCCGCCCTCACGGCGTTCTACATGTTCCGCATGATCTCGCTGGCCTTCTGGGGAACGCCGCGCACCACGATGGCGGAGCACGCCCACGAGTCGCCCTCCCCGATGACCGTGCCCTTGCTCATCCTCGCCGTCTTCGCGGTCGTCTCCGGTCTCTGGCTCGTTCTCGGCTCCGGCTTCGAATCGGTCATCACGTACCCGTACAGCCACGACCTCGGCGAGCATGAGGCTCTGGCCACGACGGAGATCCTCAAGCACATCCTGCTCAGCCCGCTGACTTACCTCAGCCTGGCCGTCGCCGCCGGCGGCATCTTCGTGGCGGTGCGCAAGTACCGCAACGGCCTGCCTGGTGAGGAGCGCGCCGAGCCGACGAAGGGCATCCGCAACCTGCTCTACCGTCGCTACTACGTGACGGAAGCCCTTTACGAGCCGCTGGGCAACACCGTCGCCAACGGCATCGCCAAGCTGTCGAACCTCATCGACCGTAAGGGCATCGACGGCGCAGTCAACGGCATCGCCAACGCCGCCGACCACGCCGGCGCCCGCACCCGGCGCTGGCAGGACGGCCGCCTGACCACGTACATGGCGTCCATCGCCATCGGCGCCGCCATCCTCCTCGTGTTCCTCCGTGAGGTCGTCCTCAGGATTCGGTGGTAACCATGGTCGACCTGATGTCCGCCCTCATCCCCGCCACGCTCGGCCTCACCCTGCTGGGCGCTCTTGCCACGTTCCTCGCCCCGCAAGGCTACGTCCGCACCATCGCGCTCCTGGCCTCGACGCCCGCCCTCGCGGCGACGACGGTCATGCTGTGGTGGGTCGGCATCGGCGCCGGCGGCGAATACTCCTTCCTGGTCAAATGGGACTGGATCCCCGCCCTCGGCATTCACCTCGAGTTCGGCGTCGACGGCCTCTCCGCCAGCCTCGCCTGGCTGACCGCGCTGCTCACGCCGCTGGTCATCCTCTACTCGTGGAGCGAGACGCACCGCACGAACCTGTTCTTCGCGCTCATCGTGCTCATGGATGTCACCGTCATCGGCGTCTTCACCTCGCTCGACCTGTTCCTGTTCTACGTTTTCTGGGAATTCGTCCTCATCCCGATGTACCTCCTCATCGCCATCTGGGGAGGACCGAACCGCAAGTACGCCTCCACGAAGTTCTTCCTCTACACGGGCGCCGCGTCGCTGGTGATGCTGCTGGGCTTCATGGCAGTCTACTTCGGTGGCGGCGGCGTCATGAGCATCCCTGAGCTCACCGCCATCGGTTCGCAGTTGGGCTGGGCCAAGGACTTCGCCATGCTGGCCTTCGGCGTGTTGGCCGTGGGCTTCCTCGTCAAGATGCCGTCCGTGCCGTTCCACACCTGGCTTCCGGACGCCCACGTTCAGGCCCCCACCGCGGGCTCCGTCCTCCTGGCCGGCGTCCTGCTGAAGATGGGCAGCTACGGCCTCATGCGCATCGCCATCCCGATGTTCGGTGACGCCTTCGTCGAGCACCACGCAGTTGCTCTCGGTCCCCTCTCGTTTTGGTGGAGCTACCAGTGGGCGTTCTTCGTCCTCGGCGTCGTCTCCGTCCTTTACGGCGCGTTCCTCTGCCTGGCGCAGGACGACCTCAAGTCGCTCATCGCCTACTCCTCGGTCTCCCACATGGGCATGATCACCCTCGCCCTCGCGACGATGACCGAGATTGGCTGGGCCGGCGCTGCGTACATGAACATCGCGCACGGAGTCATCTCGGCGGGCATGTTCATGGCCGCCGGGTCGCTACAGCACGCCACCGGAACGCGCAGCATCAGCAAGCTGGGCGGAATCGGCGGCCGCGTCCCGCAACTGCTGGGCCTCACCGCCACGCTGTTCCTCGCCAGTCTCGGCCTGCCCGGCATGATGGGCTTCATCGCCGAGTTCACCATCTTCACCGCCGTCTGGGAAGCCTTCGGCTGGTGGATCCTGCTGCCCATCTGGAGCATCCTCGTCACCGCCGGCTATTACCTGTGGGCCCTGCAGCGCGCCTTCCACGGCCCCGAGCAGCGCCACCCGGATGTCGACTGGGACCACATGCACGACCTCCCCGCCACCGAGCGCTGGCCCATGGCCGCCCTCGTCGTCGTTGCCGTCGTCCTCGGCGTGCTGCCGGCCCTCCTCATGGACCAGATGGATGCCTGGATGCATGCCGTTGCCGCCCTCGTCGGAGGCGCCTAGATGGTCTCCTGGAACCCCCTCGACTGGATCAGCGCGATTCCCTTCGAGTGGCAAGCCGCGACACCCGAGTTCGTCGTCCTCCTCTTCGCCCTGTTGGCCCCCCTTGTCGGCCTGTGGGACACCGACCGCCGCGGCATGCAGCAATTCGCCCTCATCGGCCTCGTTGGCGGCTTCCTCCTCACCCTGGGCAGCCTCTTCGGCTTCACGTATGACCTGCCCGGCGGGACCGACTTCACGCTGCAATACATCGGCAACGAGATTGGCGGCGTCTACGCCATCACGTACGCCAGCCAGCTCCTCAAGCTCCTGTTCCTCGGCGTCGGCGTCGTCGCCGTCCTGGGCATCGGCCGCCCCCTGAGCGGCAAGTCCGAGGAGGACTACGGCGAATTCTACAGCCTGCTGCTGTTTGCGACCCTCGGCATGATGGTCGTCGCCTCGGCCCAGGAGCTCTTCACGCTGTTCCTCGGCATCGAGATGACCTCCATGTCGAGCTACCTCATGGCCGCCTTCCGCCGCGACCGCGTCGGCTCCGAGGCGGGCCTGAAGTACTTCGTCATCGGCGCCATCAGCTCCGGCATGACGCTCTTCGCCATCTCGCTGTTGTACGGCATGGCCGGAACCACGGTCATCGCCGACATGGCCTCCGCCATCACGGTCGGCGGCGGCTACGACGCCGCGAGTCTCCTGGCCATCGTGCTCCTGCTGGCGGGCCTCGGTTTCAAGATTAGCGCCGTGCCCTTCCACGCCTGGGCCCCCGACGTCTACTCGGGCGCCCCGGTCCCCGTGGCCGGCGTGCTTGCTTCGGCCTCGAAGGCGATGGGCTTCCTGGCCATCTTCCAGGTCTTCCTGGTCGGCCTCATCGGCGTCAAGAGCAACTGGGAACTCGCGGTGGCCCTGCTGGCCGTCATCACCATGACGGTCGGCAACCTCGTCGCCCTGCAGCAGACCAACCTGCGCCGCATGCTGGCCTACTCCAGCATCGCGCAGGCCGGCTACCTCCTCATCGCCGTCGCGGTTGGAACCTGGTTCGCCGTCGGTGGCGGCATCTTCCACCTGATGACGAACGCCGCCATGAAACTCGGCGCCTTCCTCGTCGTCGGCGCGGTGCTGTACGCGGGAATCCCGGACCACATCGACGGCTGGAAGGGCCTCGGCAAGCGCGCCCCCCTGCTGGCCTTCGCCATGACGGTCTTCCTGCTCTCGATGGCCGGCCTGCCGCCCTTCGGCGGATTCGCCAGCAAATTCGTGCTCTTCTCCGGCGCCATCGACGTCGGCGTCACGGAGGGGCTCGGCTGGCTGGTCTGGCTTGCCGTCGCCGCGGTGCTCAACTCGGCGCTCAGCCTGTACTACTACCTCCGGGTCATCCGGGCCATGTACGTCGATGCCCCCGCGGGCACCGCCGAAGACGGCTCGGTCGAACGCATCGAGGTCCCCATGGGCACCAAGGTTGCCGTCGCCATCTGCCTGGTGGCCATCCTCGCCATGGGCCTGGTGCCGCAGCCGTTCATCGAGGCCTCCATGAAGGCCGCGCAAGACCTGCTGCTGGCGCACTCATAACCGCCATGGGCCAGGGACAAGACGAGGGCTGAGTGCAGTCCGTCCCAACCCGATTATCCCTGCCTGCGTCGATGACTGGGCATGGCCTCCTGGCTCACGATTGCACTCGTCCTCCTCATCCTGGGCCTCCTGTTTGGCGTGGGCCTCTTCGTCACCGCTGGCAAAATCATCCTGATCGTCGTCCTTGTCCTCTTGCTCGTCGGTGTGCTTGGCGGCGGCTACTACCGCGGCCGACGCAGGAACACCTAGACTCCAAAGCTGCCAACCCCCCAGGTACCCCGGGAGCAAGGCTTAACGCGGGGAACACTCAGTGGAACATGCCATGGCTGACGAACAGCTGACCCTCCGCATCCAGGCGGCCCTAGACGAGATCCGCCCCGCCCTGCAGTTTGACGGCGGCGACGCCGAGCTCATCGACTTCAGCGAAGACACCGGCGTCGTCCAACTGCGCATGCACGGCGCCTGCCAGGGCTGCGGCATGAGCACCCTCACCCTCCAGGCCGGCATCGAGCGCATCCTCAAGGAGCGCTGCCCGGAAGTCAAGGCCGTCGTGAACGTCTAGCGCGGATTGCGCAGATTGGGCCTCCCGGATTAGCCGGATTGGTTTTGGGCTGCCTGGGCCCAACGGGACCGCGGATCACGCGGACGACCGCGGACCGTTGGTTTCCGTGCGGTTCCGCGAGTTCCGCGAGTTCCGCAGTTTGGTCGTGGGGGAGGTCGGCGAGCCGTTTTGTAGGCCCCCCGTGTGGGCCACGTGTGCCTGCGGCCCGCCCCCTGGTGACGGCGAGCCTCGCCGGGCTTGCGTTGGCGGTCGTGGCCGCCGTCCTCGACGTCGTGCCCCGCTTCGGCATCTTCGCGCTCATCCAGGCCCATGAGGCCCTGGCACTGTTCGCGTTCTTGGTGCCGGCCATCGCCGCCCTGGCCGTCCACTCCATCGAGGCCATCCTCGACCGCCCCGTTGCGGCTCGCCGCATCCAACGCCTCGCGTTGATGTGGTCCATTGGCGGACTCGTGCTGGGCTTGTCCGCGGCCTGCGGCACTGGAATGGCCTGCAAGGCGGGGCTCGGCCTCGGCCCGTTCCTCCTGCTGGGCTCGGCTGGAATGACGACGGGCACCCTGCTTTCCCTCCTTCCCAAACGCAAGGAATCCGTCGTTGACGTGGCCCGCGATCCGTTGACCAAGGGCGACGACGCGTCCGTTGCGCACTTGCGTTTCGCCCAGTTCTTCCTGCCGCTCGGTGTCCTCTTGACGGCCGCCTTTGGTCCGTGGTGGGCCTGGGAGCCGACGTGGGCCGACCGCACCTACCTTGCCGGCGTCCACCTGCTCGGCGTGCATGTCCTGGTGTCCTGCTACGGCCTCGCCCACCTCTGGGTCCCCCGCCTCTCCGGCGTGCCCGCCATCGCGGCCGGTGCCATCAAGGGCGAACTCCACTCGACCCTGTTGGGCCTGCTGTTCCTGCTCTTCGGCTTCGGTTTCGGCATCCGTGGCCTCATCATCGCCGGCGGCGCCTTCGCCTTCCTCGGGGCGTTCACCTTCATGGGCGTCATCGGCGCCAACATCATGCGCAACAAGTCCAAGACGCAGCGCGTGACGGCGGAGTTCTCCTACATCCCGTGGGCGTTCACGGCGGTCTTCTGGCTCATCTCGGGCGTCCTGCTCGGCATCTTCCTCAACGTCATCCCCGACGTCTACGCTTCTAACGTGGCGGCGTTGCGCTTCACGCACGTCCACATCGCCCTTCTGGGCGGAGCGGCCCAGGTCCTTCTCGCTCTCGCCTGGCGCATCGTCCCCGCATCCCGTGGCGTCGGTCCTCCGCCGTTCTCCACGGGCCGCTGGGGCTTCTGGGGCCTCAACCTCGGACTCGCCCTGCTCATCGTGGGCCGATTCCGCGAGGACTTCCTGCCCGTCACCTACCTGGCCGGCGTCGTGCTGGTGACCTTGGGGCTCGCCGCATCCTTCATGACCTTGGCCCGCCATGGCCACGTCCCCAGGGCCCGTTGAGCCCGAGGCGATGTCCATGAGGAACGACGTGCACGCCGACGCCCGCCACGCCTTGGCCACCGCCCGCGCCGCCAACGTCGGGTCCTGGCAGGCGGTCGACACCCGGTTCGGCGCCTTCCACGTCGCCACCATCGATGGCCACGTCGTGCAGTCCAGCCTCCCCGGCACCCGGCGCGAACGGTTCCTCGCTGAACTCGAGGCCCGCCATCCCGGCGTTGCCTTCACCAACGACGCAAAAGACCCCGCCCTCGCGACCGCCTGCGAGCAACTCAAGGAGTACGCCGAGGGTCGCCGCCGCGTTTTCGACGTTCCCCTAAAACTCGAGGGCACCGCGTTCCAACGCAAGGTATGGGACGCCCTGGCCAAGATTCCCTACGGACAGACGCGCAGCTACGGCGACATCGCATCCGCCATCGGCCGCCCCGGCGCCAGCCGTGCCGTCGGGCAGGCCAACCACCAGAACCCCGTCGCGCCGATGATTCCCTGCCACCGCGTCATCACCAGCACAGGCACCCTGGGCGGATACGGCGGCGGCATGGACCTCAAGCGTTCGCTGCTTCAGCACGAAGGCGCTCAAATCACCAATGCGTCCTGAGGCCGCCGCCTCGAAGGATGAGGCCAAGGTGGCTGCCGAGTAAACATGTCAGGCCGGTGTTGCAAGCTATCCACCCCGTCCTCCTCCACTGAACGCGATGTCGCTCGACGCGGGGCAAAGTGGGCCGGTCTTGAATCTCCTAGTCGTCGATGATGATGCGGACACGCTTACTGCCCTGCGGAACTATTTGCAGGGAGCGTTTGCGGACCTAGCCATCGAAACAGCGGCCCACGGCGCGGAGGCCATGCGCAAGATGGAGGCGCGCCCCGTTGACGTCCTCCTCACGGACCAGAACATGCCTGGGATGCGCGGTACGCAGCTCGTGGCATGGACGAAGGAGCGCCATCCGGACATCCGCTGCATGATGATGACCTCAGAAGTCGACCCCGCCTTCGAGGAGACTACGGCCACGTTGGGGGTCCAGGTCTTCCGCAAACCCTTGACCTACGTTGGGATGACGGATCTCGTCAAGGCCGTGGCGGGCCAGGTTCGGTCTCGGGAGAACTAGGCAAGAGTCGCGCAAGGGCCTGTCCTTCAGCCGACTTGCGGTGACGTTACAGCGTCGGCCCGTCTTGCTGGATCCAGACGCTCAGCGGCGTGCTGCCGATGTAGCTCACCAGGTCGCCCTCGTCAGAGAAGTTGACGAAGTAGGCGCGGCCGTCGGGGCCAAGCGAGGCACCCATGACGTGCGCCGAGGAGTGGGGGCCCTCGTTGACGGCCAGGGTGACGTGGCTCAGGACCGGCTCTCCGTTGGGGCCGACGTTGACGTGGGCGACGTACCAGTCGCTCTTCGTGTACATGACGTCGCCGTTCGCGTCCGTGGTGTTCGTGCTCCCCAGCTGCGACCAAGTCAACAGGGCACCGGGGCCGTGCAGGTTGGAATCGAGGTAGAGCGAGCGCACCGGCGTGTCGGTCACGAAGGTGACGTTCACGAAGCGCTGGCCGTCGTCGCTGCTGGTGGCCAGCACGAACTGTCCTTTGTCCTTGTCGGTGTTGGCGCCTTCGGTGTTGTTGTAGGCGCCGACATAGAGGGCGCCGGCGCCGTCGAAGGCCGTGCGCCCACCGTTCGAGGTGCCGCCGTAGTCGGACGTGACGTCGAAGACGTCCTTGACCTCCACAGCGAAGATGTCGGCGACGTTGCCGAGGACGACCGTGAGGCGTTCGTCGTCGGTTCCCATGCCCGTCATCTGGGGGACGGCAAAGAAGCCGTCCGCGCGCATGGCGGGGACGCCGGGGATGTAGCCGTCCGGGCTGGCGCACAGGTTCCACCGCGGGCCGGTGACCGGGTCGGAGGAGCCGACAGGGGTGGCAGGGGGGACCTGCATGACGCCGATTTGCATGGGGCCGCCGCCGGGGTTGTTGACCAGGAGGAGACTGCCGACGCCGGGCGCGTAGGCGGCCCAGGGGCGGTCGTTGAGGCTGCCGGCCGTGCTGGATTGGGCATCGCCGTCGGCGCACATCTCGGACGTCGAGGTGATCCGGTCGTAGGCCTGGCGGTTGTCGTAGCACTGCTCGGCGCCGTCGCCGCACCAGCCGGTGACGCTGAACCCGCCGAGGTAGATGTCGGCCATCCAGGCCTCGCCGTCGTCGCCGGCGACGATGAAACCCTCGTCGCCGGGTGGGGGCTGGCCGCCCTGGACGGGGGCCGGGAAGGACACGGGGCCGATGGCGGGCAGCTGCTTCCAGGTCGCCCCATCGTCGGTGCTGATGTAGGCCGGCGTGCCCGTCGTGGCCGCGCCGATGACGTGGGCGGCGACGTAGATGGCGCCGGTGTCGGAGACCTCCATCGTGGGCTCGTAGAGGTCCTGCCCGACGGCCTGAGCCTCTGAGACGACGGACTGCGAGAACGTCATGGCGTCCTCGACCTGGATGGTCATCACGCTGACCAAGGGGGGCAGGTTGACCGAGGGGCCGGTGTCCTTGTCAGCGGGAGCGGAGCAACCGGCGACGGTCACCAGAACGAGGACGGCCGAGGTAAGCCAAGCGCGAGCCATGCGACCCCCGGGGCGCGCGGCGGGCTTAAGGATTCTCGTTCCTGCCTGTTGACGGCGTCCTCGCCGTGCGGGGAATGCCTACCTATGAGACGATGCCACGGAGCTGCACGGCTTCGGCCACGCGCTTGACGGCGACGGCGTAAGCGGCTGTGCGCATGTCGACCTTCATCGACTTGTGCATGGCGTGGACGGCGTGGAACGCGCTGGTCATCTTGGCATCGAGCTTGGCGTAGACCTCGTCGGCGGTCCAGTAGTACCCGTACAGGTTCTGCACCCATTCGAAGTAGGAGACGGTGACCCCACCCGAGTTGGCGAGGAAATCCGGGATGTCGAGGACGCCGTTCTTGTGCAGGATGACGTCCGCCTCGGGCGTTGTGGGACCGTTGGCGAGTTCGAGGACAATCTTCGCCTTGATGTTGGCGGCGTTGCGCCCGGTGATCTGGTTCTCGATGCCGGCCGGAATCAGGATGTCGACGGGCAGCTCAAGCAGCTCCTCATTCGTGATGGCCTTCGCACCGGGGAAGTTCTTGAGCTTGCCCTTGCGGTGTTTGAACTCGTGGACCTTCGCATAGTCGAGGCCGCGGGCGTTGTGGATGCCGCCCTTCGAGTCGGAGACCGCGACGACCTTGCAGCCGAACATCTCGGTGACCAGCTTGTGCGCGAAGTCGCCGGCGTTGCCGTACCCCTGGATGGCGACGGTGGCACCCTTGAGGTTGAGTTTGAGGGTCTTGGCCGCCTCACGCAGATGGTACATGCCGCCCTTGGCCGTGGCGTCGCCGCGCCCGGCCGAGCCGCCGAGGGCGAGGGGCTTGCCAGTGATGAAGCCGGGTTCGTTGGCGCCGTGGATGGTCGACATCTCGTCCATCATCCATGCCATGATCTGCGGTGTCGTGTAGACATCGGGGGCTGGGACGTCCTTGTAGGTGCCGACGATTTGGTGGACGGCGCGCACCCAGCCGCGGCTGAGGAGCTCAAGCTCGCGCGTGCTGAGCTTCTTCGGGTCGCAAATGACGCCGCCCTTGCCGCCGCCGTACGGGATATCGGCCACGGCGCACTTCCACGTCATCCAAGCCGCGAGAGCGCGCACGGTGTCGGCGGTCTCCTCGGGGTGGTAGCGGATGCCGCCCTTCGTCGGGCCGCGGGCGTCGTTGTACTGGCAGCGGAACCCCTGGAACGTCTTCGTCGTCCCGTCGTCCATGCGGACCGGGATGCTGACTTGCAGGAAGCGCTGCGGCTCGCGCAGGTACTCGTGCATCGCTTTGGGAAGGCCCATCGCGGCGGCGGCCTTGTCCAACTGGGCCTGGGCGATGAGGAAGGGGTTCAGTTCCTCGGCACCCTTCACGGTGAGCGGGGGGGCCCCAATCTTGGCGTGCTTCGACATGCCATTGGTAGATTTGCCGTCTGGCTTCAGGATGGTCTTACCCTTTGAGGCGGATGGCTTGGTCTGCTGCGTAGTCTTGGGCATAGGAACCACCAGAAGTTAGGCGCGGATTCCGACTGGAGGACTTGAACGAACCGGTCCAGCCGAATCGAACGTCCTCGGGGAGAGCAAAACGCTCGTTCAGGTCCAGGAGTGCGGCTGAACCGCCCTCCGTCGGCGTCGTCGAGGTCCAGGGCCTGAATGGAAACGCAAACTGGTGGCGCGAACGCCGCCCCCACGACGGAACAAGACGTGCACGGAATTCACGGAACCGGCCACGCCGAAACAGGAATTACTGGAAACCCGGGAATTTTCCCGCGTTGCTTCCCGTAATTCCCACAATTCCTGTTTTGGGCCGTCGGGTTCCGGGCGTTTCCGTGGGTTCCTTGTTCAGCGTGGTCGCCGTCGGATGACGTGACCACTCGGCGAAACGGAACGGTGGCGTCAATCTGGGCTCAGTCGTCCAGTCGCGGAGCGAATCCTTCCTTGACGACGTTGAGCACCAAGCGCGTCCGGGTCTCCTTGACATGGGTGTGCTGCAGGGTCGTCTTGACGAACCGGTCCAAATCTGGGGTGTCTTTGAATTTCCCGATGAAGACGGTGTCCATCTCGCCCGTGACGTCGTACACCGCGACGATGTGCGGGTCCTGCGACAACTCCTGCTGGACTTCGAGAAGGTGGCCACCCGCGATCTTCAACTCAATCAACGCGCAGATGCCGTAGCCGAGTTTCTGCGCGTCGACTTCGGGGAGGAACCGCTTGATGACGCCCTGTTCTTTCAGGCGCTTGATGCGGTTGTGGACCGTGCCGACCGTGGTGTCGGCTTGGGCTGCGATTTCCCGGAACGGCGTGTGGGCGTCCGCCATGAGGATGCGCAGGATGCGGCGGTCCAAGGCGTCGGGCACGCCTCAGCACCTTGGACGTTGTTTAGGAGCCTTTGGGGAGGGTGGCAATGACTGCTCAAGTCGGGGCACAACCACCCGCTGGATTGGCCGGCAAACCACGGCCTCGGCACCTTCTTCAAGGTGGTGGCCGCTGACTCCGCATGGTTGACGGCGTGTCGATGAAGAAGTCCCCGTTCCTCGGGATGTTCGGGTGGATCCTTTTGATTGGCCTCGCGATGGTCGGCCTTGGAGCCCTCATCACCTTCTTCTCAAATTTGGGCGACATGCAAGGGGAGGACGTCCTTCCCGCTCTCCTGCGCGGCCTGGGCACCCTGGCGGTGGCCGCCGCCTTGGCTGGCGCGGGGCTGTTCGCCAAGGAGTTGGCCATCAGCATCCGCACCGCCCTTCTCATCGCGGGCAGCTACTTCCTGCTGAGCGCCGTCGGGCTGAGCAGCTTCCTCGCCGGATTGTTTTGAGGTCAGGCCGGCGGCAGCGCAGGCCCGGCGAACTTCGCTAGTCGTTTGGCGGCGTCCTTGCGGACCTTGTTGCGGAACTGGTGCATCCCGCCGACGAGTTTGCCCAGCAGTCCGAACGCCTGCGCGGCCCATGCCTTGAAGTCGAACTCGTCGGAGTGGCGCTCAATCTTGCCGTCGCGGAAGACGAAGCGCGCCTCGATGACGTTGTGGACCTGGCGTCCCGTCTTGCGGAAGGTGTAGGTGGCCTCCCAGTGGGCGGAGCCGGCGTGGGCATCGGCGCGGATCTTGGTGGCGGTCACCTTGAGGTCCTTGGCGCCAAGGCAGAGCATGCGCCACATGGCGCCGACGCGGTCGCCCTGCAAATCGGGGAACACCGGGTCGTTGAAGCGCGCGTCCGCCGTGTAGCAGGCCGCCATGGCGTCGCCGTCGCGGCGGTCGAATGCCTCGTAGAACCGCTGGAGGAGCGCTTCGTTGGGGTGCACGCCCAACGAGCCGAGGGTCGCGGCATAAGCCTGCCGCGGACGCCAACGGTCAAGACCGCTTCTCCCCGTTCCCGCGACCATGGAGCTCGACGCCGAGGCCAGCCGACCCAGCAATCAAGTTGGAGCCTGGGCTCCCAGGCTAACGCGGATGCTGGTGTTCACGGCCTTGATGATGGCCTCCCCCAGCGTGGTCTCACTGGCCTTCCCGCCCTCCTTCGATGAGACGTCCTCCCTGCCGCCGGCCTCCATGTTGGTCGGGCTGGGATTGGCGGTGGTTTTCGCCGTCCTTGCTCACCTCGACTACCGGTTCGCCAGGCGGGCCATCGCCGCGGATGGAACGCTGCGCGGCGCGTGGCTGGTGGAGAATGCGTGGTGGCTTGTCTATGCGGTGCTGATGGTGGCCGGGCTCTTTGTCGCCCTTGTTTTAGCCATGGCCTGACGCGGCTACTTTCCTAACCTCTCGAAGAGGTCCGCGACGAGGAGGGGCAGGAGCACGGTGGCATCGCCTTCGACGGTCTCCCACGCCGCGTCCTCCTTGACCTTGCCCCAGGAGACGGCCTCACGGACGCGGGCGCCGGAGAGGGATCCGTCGGATTCCTGCGCCGTCGTGAGGTAGACGACGGTGTCGAGGCCATCGCGGAATTGGCTCCACCAGATGACGTGGTGCTTCGAGATGCCGCCGCCGATCATGAGCGAGCCGAGTCGTTTCGCCGCGAAGACGATGTCCGAGAGCTCCTGTTCGTCCTTGAGGAGGTCGAAGCGCAGGTCGCGGTGTTTCTGGTACGTCATCCAGACTTGGGCGCCGACGCTGCCGTCGGTGGGGCCGGGGATGAAGACGGGAATCTTGTTCTTCCAGGCCCAGTAGAGCAGCGAGTCCTCCCTGTTGGGCTCGCGCGACGCCCATTCCCCGAGCTTCGCGCACAGTTCACGGGTGCCCCAGTGTTTCGCGCCGCTGAGGTACCACTCCTCCAGCAATGGACGCAGCTTGTGCTCGAGGATTTCGCCATACGACGAGTTGGGGACGAGGACGTTGCCGAGGCGGTTGACACCCTCTTTGTGCAGCTTCCGGTCATCCATGTCGAAGCTGCCGGAGTAGTAGTCCTCCCACAATCGGGCAAGGTCGTGGTCCAACGTTCCGCACGTCGTGATGATGGCATCGACGAGCTTGTGCTTGACGAGGTCGCGCAAGACGCCGCGTGTCCCCGTCGCCATCAAGGCAGCCGGGAAGGAGAGGAAGACCGTCTCGTCCTTGTTCGAGACCATGCGGTGCAGGAGATCGGCGGAATCCGCGAGCTTCTTGGCGGTGAAGCCGCCGCCGCTGCGCCACATGTCCATGAGCTGACCCACGCGCACGGGCTGGGCGACGTTGAGGTCCTTGACCACGCCGGCCTTCGAGAGGTCCACGCGCCTCGACCGGCGAGGTTCGCTTAAGATGCACGGCCCGACCGATGTGGCCGGCGTGCCTTCTGGTTGAGGTCCCGTCATTGGGCGCCCCGATGGGGCAGAAAGCGGGTCCCATGGCGGTTTGAATCACGAGAGCATCCGCCTCGTTCCATGACTCGCGCAACCCGAACGGCGGCAGCGCTCAAGCGGCGGCACCCCGGTTAAAAGCCGGTCATCCTTCGTTTCTGTGATGGCGGCGGTGACGGGCAATCCAATGGATTCGGCACGCCTGCCCGATGACCACGAGCCGCACCGGGGCTTCGCGCGCGGCCCGGCGCAGGCCGCCTTGCGGGCTCGGGTCCAGCATGACCGCAAACGCTTCCCGCGCATCCTGCGGAACGCGCTGTGGGTTGGCGTCGGTCTCAGCGGCTTGGCTATTGCGTTGGTCATTTTCCTGGCAGTGATCGACCCGCGCACCATGGGCATCGTGGCCCAGTTGCTGGGGCTGAGTTTCGCCATCGGCCGTGAGGCGGCAATTCTGCACGCCTACAGCCAACAGCCATCGCTGGGCGCGACGTGGATTGTCATCACGTCCGTCCTCGACGACCTCATCACGCTGGCCTTGGCGCTCCCGCTTTTTTGGCTTGGCCTTGAGCGCATGCGTGGCGCCCCGCATCTGGGCGGCGTCATCCTCTCGTTGGAGAAGACGGCCGTCGAAAAGCGCGCGTTCCTGCGCCGCTGGGGTTTGTACGGGTTGATCGCCTTCGTCTGGGTGCCCGGCGTCGGCGCAGGAGTGACGTTGGCCGCAGCCATGGGGCTCGTTTCGAAGATTCCCCTGCGTCGCCTCATCCTTGCCTTGGCCTTGGGTTCTGCGGCCGTCAATTCGTTCTGGGCCATCGGGCTCTACTACACCTCGAGCCTGATTCCGCAGGAAGGCCCGTGGAGCTACGTTCCGTTGGCCTTCGTTGTGCTCGTGGCGGCCGTTGCCGTGGTGTTCGGCCTGCTGCAACGACGCAAGCGGCACCTGTTTCCCATCGTCAAGGTCCAGATCCTCGAAGCCGAGCACATCGACCGTCTCCTGCAGGTCGGCATCACGGACGGCATCGATCTCCTGTACGCCAATCGGACCATCCTGGCCGCGAAGCTGGGAATCAGGCCTGCTTCGCTGGGGCGGTTGCGGTCCGTTGCGGAACTTTCCCTGCTGCGCACCGTCTCGCCCAGGCACGCCGAGATGCTCACCGAAATTGGCGTGACCAGCATCCGCGAGTTGGCGGTGGCGCCGCCCGACCTGGTCGCGGACGCCATCCACGAATTGGAGCGGTTGCACCTCATCCAGCCTCTGGCGATTGAGGACTTCACGCTGTTGTGCGAACGCTGGACTGACGACGCGCGCAGCTTCCTCGCCGAGGCCGACGCGTGACGATGGCGCCCTTGCCCCCCGCCCCCCCAAGCTGCGCCGGTCCCCATGGCCGACCTCGCTGAGCCCCAGGGCTTAGCCCAACACGCGCACCCGGTGCGCCTCAAGGATGGCCTCGGTTGAGCGCAGCGCGTCGCGCACCGCCACGGGCACGGAGCCATCCACCTGGATGACCGCCATCGCGTTGCCCTTCGCGACGTCCCGAGCCAGGCTCACGTTGGCGACGTTGACCTTGGCGTCAGCGAGCAGTGCGGTGATGCGGGCCAGGACACCGGGGACGTCCTTGTGTCGGGTGACGAGGAAGCGGCCATTGGGGCGGACTTCGACGTCGTAGCCGTCGATGCGCGTGAGGCGGGAGCCGTAGTGCGGCGTATGAGTGCCTTCCAGGATCAGGTCCTGCGAGCCGGCGCGCAGGCGAACCTGGACGCGCGGCGGCTCGTCCTTCGACTGCGGCAGGACCTTCGTGCCGACGGACCAGCCGCGCTCCTGCGCCATGCCTGGCGCGTTGATGGCGTTCACCGGCGTGTCCATGGTGGCGCGGATGGCGCCGACGAGGGCATGCACCTGCATCGCCTTCGGGTCGAGGCCAGGGCTGGCGCCCACCTCCACCTCGGACAACGTCTCCTGGAGCAGTTGGACGCCGAAGCCGGCCAGCGCCTCGACGAGAGTGACCCATGGGCGGACCTTGGCGTCGACGGCGGCCTGCGCGTTGACGGCCAGACCGGCGTCGCCGTTGTCTAGGAAGTCGGCGACTCGCTCGCACGCCTGGACGGCGGCCTTCGCCTGCGCTTCCTTCGTGCTGGCTCCCAGGTGCGGAGCCGCCACGACGCGGGGATGCTTGGCAAGGCGCCAGTCCGCCGGCGGTTCCTCCTCCCAGACGTCGATGCCGGCGGCCCGCAGTCTCTTGGCATCGAGGGCGTCGGCCAAGGCGGCCGGGTCGATGAGGGGGCCGCGCGCGGCGTTGACGAGAATCGCGGAGGGCTTCATCTTGGCCAGGCGCGCGGCGTCGATGAGGTGGCGGGTCTGCGCCGTGAGGGGCGTGTGCAGGCTCACCAGGTCAGCGCGGGCCAGGCCCTGGTCGAGGGCGACCCATTCGACGCCCATGGCTTTGGCGGCCTCCGGGGTCACGAACGGGTCGTGGCCGATGACGGTCATCTCGAACGCGGCCGCACGCTGCGACATCATGCGTCCGATGCGGCCAAGGCCGACGAGGAGGAGGGTCTTGCCGGCGAGCTCGACGCCCTCGAGCTTGCGTTCCCACTGCCCCTTCTTCATGGAGGCGTCAGCCTCGGGCACGCGGCGCGCGCACGCCAGCATGAGCGCCCATGCCTGCTCGGCGGCGGAGGTGATGTTGCCCGTCGGGGCGTGGAACACCGCAACGCCGCGCGTGGTGGCCGCCGTGAGGTCGACGTTGTCGACGCCGACGCCGGCGCGGCCGACGGCGCGCAGCTTGCCGGCATGGGCGAGGTCCTCGGCCGTGATGCGGGTTCCGCTGCGGATCATCCACGCCTCGGCTTTGGCGACCTCGGCCTGGCGGGCCGCGCCTTCCAGTTTCGTGGCGTCAATCAATTCGTGGCCGCGGTTGCGCAGAAGGTCGAGGCCCTCAACGTCGAGCGGGTCGGTCAGGAGGATTCGGGCCACGCGCGACGAGGGGCGGCGGCCTTGATGAACGGCGGGGCTTGGCGGATTTCCAGAAGGCTGAAGTGGCGACCCCGGCGTGCGCGCTCGATGCGCTCCCTGTCGGTCCTCCTGGCCGCCTCGCTCTCCCTCCTGGTCTTCGCCGGCTGCCTGGATTCCAGAGACGAGTCCTCGGGCGACGGTCCCGACCTGTCCGGCATCGCATCCGTCACCGCCACTCGGCTGGCCGACCCAGGCAAAGAGGCCGCTTACGCCGGCGTCGTCGTCGGTGACCATGGGGCTCCCGAGATGCACACCATCCGCGCCCTGCACGGCGGCTCCGATTTCCTCACGCAAGTCGGCTGGAACGCCCTCGTCGACAAGCTTCCGCCGGGCGCGGCCGGCACCGGCTGGGGCGCGGCAGGCCTCTGGCACACCTATGCCTGCGTGGCGCAGTTCGCCGGCACGGGCGCCATCGCCATCGTCGACCTCGCCGACCCCGCCAACCCCACCGTGCTGTCGCAGGTGGACGATCCCTTGGTCAACGGCGACTGCCAGTTCACCGCGGATGGCAACTACATGCTGGCCGGCGCCTACCTTGGACCCGGCCCCAATCCGCAAGTCGGTGAGCAGCCCCTCTGCCCCCGTGGTTGCCCAGGTGGCGGCGGCATCAACGTGTGGGACGTCAGCGACAAGGGCGCGCCCCGCCACATCCTCTACACCGACACCGGCGAGTACCACACGCTGCACCTGTGGACGACGGAGACCAACGAGACGTTCGTCGTGCAGGCGTACTCCGGCCACATCTACCGCTTCGACCCCGAAGGCCCGACGCTGAGCGAGGTCAACACGACGACGCCGATGCAGCACGACATGTGGATCTCCAAGCATCCCATCACGGGCAAGACCCTGCTGTACACGGGATCCGGGGCGGGCTTCGTCATCTACGACTTCGACGACCCCTACGCGCCGAAACTCGTTGGCGAATGGAACCCTGAGGACGACCCCGGCGTCTCCGCCGAGCAGAAGCGCGGAGGATGCTGCGGCTGGCACCGCCAAGCCACCGTCGACCAACTCGTGGACGGCAAGGCCATCGCCGTCGTCGCCGGCGAAGCCTGCAGTGCGGGCTACACGCTGCCGTACTTCGTCATGGACGTCACGGACGTCAGCAAGCCGACGGTTCTGGGGTCGTGGGAGGTCCCGGGCAAACCGGTCTCGACCGACGCGGAACACTTGTGCGAGATGAGCCCGCACGAGTTCGCGGTGTACGATGGCTACGTCGTCACCGGCAACTACCA